>JAIEOG010000162.1 GCA_019750655.1 bacterium | reverse complement strand
TCTTCCTGCGTCCGGCTGTAAGACAACCACTTCTTCTTAAGCAAACCAATTCCATGTTCCGACGAGATGCTGCCCGAATACTTTTTCACTAAATCAAAAAGCGCCACTTCATAGCGATCGCAATCTCGCTCGAATTCCTCAAAGGAAACTCCCGCCGGATTCACTAGGTTGACGTGCGGGCTTCCGTCGCCAAAATGCCCAAAAAAGTAGACATCGACCTTTAGCTTTTCGCGAGGTGCGATCCCATCCACTTCGCCTAAGAACGACGCCATCGATCGGAGGGGCACACAGAGATCGTGTTTGCGCAGCGGGCCCGTACGCGCCAGGCTCTCCGTGATTCCCTCCCGCAATCCCCAAACGGCGCGGCGATCGTCGCTCGACTCTGCCTGGAGCGCGTCGCGCACTCCGGAAAGTGCCAGCGTTTGGGCAAGCCATTCCTCACGTGGCGCTTCGCCGGCGATTTCCATCAAGGCGTAATAGGCATGCCGATCGGGGAAGCGACAGCGGCGGCCGAGCTGTTTCTCGACGGCGGCTAGACAGCGATCCGAGAAAAACTCAAACGCCAGAATTTCAAAGGGCCCGCGCCGGCAGTGTTCAAAGAGCTCCGCAACTCCTTGCGCCGTAGGCAACCCAAAAAGCATTACTGCTTTGCCACGATCGCTCGGTTGCGGCGCGAGCTTCAAGGTGGCTTCCGTCACCGCGCAAAGCGTACCTTCGCTTCCCACGACCATTTGGAGCAGATCGTAGCCGGTATTGTTTTTCTCCAAGTCGGCATTGAGTTCGAGGATGGTGCCGTCCATCTTTACTACCTGCAAGCGCGTCACCCATTTACGAGTCATGCCATAGCGAATCACTCTCAACCCGCCGGCATTCGTCGATAAATTGCCACCAATCTGGCAAGAGCCCTTGGACGCAAGATCAATCGGCCAGATCAACCCTGCTTCAGCGGCTTTTTCATGCACTCGCTCTGTAATGGCACCTGCACCCACGCGCAAAGTCCGCGCAAGAACACTGGGCTCGGCAATCGTGTCTAAGCGGCTCATATTCAGAACCACTTCTCCGCGGGTCGGCACAGCACCTGCCGCGAGCCCTGTGCGTCCACCCGAGGGCACAACGGGAATGCCGTGTGCATGGCAGTAGGCCAGAGCTAACGAAACCTCCTGCACATTGCGCGGAAGCAGAACGGCAGAAGGTTTTCCTGGAACGCGCGTCCAGTCGGTAGCATAGGGAGCCATTTCCTCGGGAGCCGTAACAACGGCGCCCGAAGGCAGCTGCTTTGCCAACCCTTCTAGAGCAGATTTATCCATTAGCGTTCCAAGATGGCCGTCGTTCCCATGCCACCGCCGGTGCAAACCGAGATCAGACCGCGGCCGGAGCCTTTTTCTTGAAGCAACTTTGCCAAGGTCGCCACTATGCGCGCCCCCGTGGCGCCAAATGGATGGCCCAAGGCAACGCTTCCACCGACGACATTGAGCTTTGCGCGATCGATAGAACCCAGGGGTCCGGGCATTTTCACTCGCTCGGTGAAAAAGCGCTCGCTTTCCCAAGCCTTTAAAGTGCAAAGCACTTGGGCCGCAAAGGCTTCGTGGATTTCGTAGAAGTCGAAGTCTTGGAGCTTGCGGTTCGCCCGTTGCAACATGCGTGGCACGGCGTACGCCGGCGCCATGAGCAGGCCTTCTTTCTTGATGTCCACCGCCGCCGTTTCGCAGAAGGTGAAATACGCCTGCACTTCATGCCCGTGCTGCTTCGCCCACTCTTCCGAGGCTAGGAAAACACAAGCTGCGCCGTCGGTGAGCGGAGAGCTATTGCCCGCAGTCAGCGTGCCTTTCGCAGAGCGCTCAAAGGCTGGCTTTAACTTTGCGAGTTTCTCCGCGCTCGTATCGCCGCGCAGAACGTTGTCTTTCTGGATTCCATTGAACGGGTGAATGAGATCTTTGTAGAAGCCGCGCTGGTAGGCACGCTCGCCGTTCTGGTGGCTGGCTAACGAAAGCGCATCCTGATCAGCACGCGTAATGCCCCACTCTTGTGCCATCAGTTCGCAGTGGTTGCCCATCAGTAAACCCGAGGAAGGTTCTTCGGGTGCCGGCCCCTGAACGCGCAGCTCTTTCAGCGAAAGGCTTTTCCAAATGCTGAACTTTTGGCCGAAGGTTTTCGCGCCCTGCGTGCGCACAAACCGGCGGGCTAGCTTTTGCGGGATGAAAAGCCCGACGCCGCTCATGGATTCTGCACCGCCTGCAATACCGCACTCGATTTGGCCCGAAGCAATTTTCTGAGCGATTACGAAGGCTGCATCCAAGCTCGTCGCGCACGCGCGCGAGACCGTAATCCCTGGAACTTCTGGAGAAAGGCCCGAGCGCAGAACGGCCTCACGGGCGTAGTTCCAAATCGATGGGTGCTGAAACACCGTTCCGAGAGCGACTTCGCCGACTCTCTCTTGCCGTAGGTGGAACTTTTCCACGAGGGCCTTTAGCGCTTCCGTCTGTAAATCCAGCGCGGAAAAATCCATGTACGACGTTCCCATGCGGCAAAAAGGCAACCGCACTCCACCCAAGATAGCGACTCGTTTCATTGTTCTCTCCTAATTGTAAACCCAAAGCCCCACACGCTCGCGGATTGCCCGCGTCGTGGTTTGCAACGATCCAAGATCCGGAACAAAGTCTGCAAACCTCAAACGGCGATCCACAACCACTGGCTCCGTCGGAAACGGATACACCGTTTCTACGCCATGTTTTTTGAAAAGCGCGACCGCGCGTTTCATATGAAACGCGCTCGTAACGAGTAAAATGCTTTTCCAACCCCGTGCTTTGGCAATCTCCAGCACATAGCGGGCATTCTCGTCGGTATTGCGAGAGCGTTGTTCCGCTACTAGTGCAGAAACAGGAACGCCCTGATCAATGAGGAAGGCGACCATGTCCATGGCTTCCACACGATCGGCGCCTTGAGCATCGTAGTGGACTCCACTAGAAACTACGACGTGCGGGGCGCGCTTAGCGCGGTAGAGGCGTGCCGCGGGAACCAATCGGCTCCCTCCCGCTTCTTCTACTTCGGTACGCGGCGATTCCAAATTCCAAGTCGTCGTCCCTAGAACTACAATCGCATCGGCTGCAGGTGCTTGCTCAACGGAAATCACCGGAAAAGCGCGCTCAATGGGACGAAGCAACAAAAGAGCGGTCACGGGCAAACTCGCCACCAACAAAACGGCGGTCGCGATCAACGAAAGCCGGCGCGCCCAAACTGTTTTGTTTAGGTACCAAGCGGCGGCCGACGCGCTTAGCAAAAGCAGCGCAATATTCAGCGGCCAAAGCAGTGGCTGGACGAGTTTAGAAAAGGCGAAGAACACGCGCCGTAGTCTACCGCAGGTGTCTTAAGGTGTCGAAGGTCAGAGACAATACTGCAAGTCGGCAAGCGAGGCGCTTTCGTCCCGCACGCGAGTCGCTAACGCGCGGATGCGCTTTTGTTCCGCAGTTTCAGGAGGAGAGGTCACAAGGAAGCCTTGGATTCCGCTGACGACTTGCTCGCGATCGCGCGTCGAGCGGATGCGCCAGAAGTAATCTGCGCCGTTACGGATTTGCACGTGCACGCCGTTTGTTTGTGAACCGAAGCTGCGGTAGTGCGCGAAGTCGCGTGTCTTGGCGATTTCCAAAGTATAAGTAGCATCGGCAAACGGAACGGGTGTCCAACGGAAATCAATGCACACCGGCCCGTGTGCCGCCGAGTAAACCGCGCCGGGCATCGGCAGGCCATGTTCAATCGTAAAATTCTCAAACGACTCCATCGCATTTAAGCGCTGAGGAAAAAGCGAGAACACATAGGCCAGTTCAATGGGGCGGTGCACCGCCTTTTTAACGAGCTGAGTGAGCTGCGCTTGGCGCTCACCCCAATGCTGGATGGAAGCGGTAAAATCGGCCGGCTTCTCAGCTTCAGGCAGCGCGGCTTCGTCTTCTTCTGCTTCTTCCGCGGCGCCTTCGTTAGATGCGGTATGGGTTGGCGCTTCCGAAGCTTCTTCAGCCACGGGCTGGTGCGCCGCGGCATGCTGCGCGTCTTTTCCAGTGCGTTTGTCCATAAGGACATAGCCGGCCCAAAGGGCTCCCAGAATAAAGAGCGTTAGCAGGGCTGTTTCCCAACGGCTAACGGGCGTGCTGGCTTCAATCTCGCGCGACATGCGTGCTCCTGAGGTGCTTTTCGGCACCGCGTCAAAATACTTTAGCCCTCACGCAGGCCCTTTTTTATGTCGATAAATCTAGAAGGAGGAGTCCGCGGATGCGCTTTGCTATCGCGTTGAAATATAAGATCTATTTCCTGGCCTTTGCGGCGGTGTTGGGGACTGCAGCCCTCTACCGGAATATTGCGTGGAAAACGCTCGAAAAAGACCGCAAAGAAACAGCCTGGTCCTCCGCCCAATCGGCATTAGACGCCTCGCGGCGCATGGTCCGAGCCTATGCCCATTCTCGGGTTTCCGAGCTCAAGGCGCTTACCTTTTCCACGGCTTCCCGAAGCTCCCAATCCCGCTTTTTTGAAGCCGCCTCTGAGGAGCTGCGCGAGGAACTACTGAGCGTGACCTATTACCGCCCCGCCAAAACACAGGCCTCTATCCAATCGCTGACGAACACGGCGCTGCTTCGGCATTTGGGGCTCCCTCGAAACACACCGCTCTTAGTGGAAGAAGCCATTCCGTTGGATCTCGAAGCGCTTCCCGAAGCGCAATCCGTGACGTGGCTAAACCGCAGCTTCACGCATGGGGGCAAAGCGGTCGGCATCCAAACCGCGGTTTTCTACCAGCCGGGAAACCAACCTATGTTGGTAGTGGCGAACTTGATTTCGGAGCCTCTGCAGGCGCTCTTACAAAATGAATCCGGTGCGCGGACCTATCTCGTCGATCTGGAAGGCCAGCTCGTCGCCCATGCGGACACAGACATGCAAGCGTTGTTTGTGCGCACGCCGTTCCCGGCATTCGCTAAGGCAGAATTGCCAGAAACCTGGGTCGAAGGAAGCCGCATTGAAAACGGTGATACGTTCCAATTCACCGCGCCCACTGCATTCCACAATGTGTTCTTAGTCAGCACGGCGCAAACCCGCGAATATGCATCTCTGCTGTCAGATATCGACGATAAATTCATGTTCGGTGGTTGGTCGATTCTAGGCCTAGCACTAGCATATGCCACTTGGTTGAGCTGGAGATTGCGCCGCAACACACTCAACACTGCAGCCGCGTTGAACCAGCTTGCTAGCGGAGAAATGGAAAGCATACCGAAGATCCGCGGGCGAGATGAGTTTCTCGCGATCAAAACAGCTTTTGAGCGTCTCTTGCCTGAGTTCCAGAAAAAACTTTTCGACGAATTCTCCAAGGGCCAACGAGATGCACTCTATGCCGCCACGCAATCTCTGCGCGCGACTCTGCAAGTGCCCACCGTGACCGACTTCACGGGTTGGAACAGCGACATTCTGCGCCCCACAGCGCCGTCGTCTCTCCAAGATTTCTGGGATTGCCGCACCTATGGAAACCGTCGGCAGTTTCTCATTGGACGCTCCAGCACAGATGGCGTCTCCGGCGTATTGCTCGGGCTATTTGCTCGCGCGACGTTGGATAACATCCGCCGCCTCGCTCAGCAGATTAATGGGGGGCGTGAGCTCTCGATGCTCGAGACACTCGAGATCCTCAACGGAACGCTCTATTCCGCATTTCAGGGCCGCACGACGTTGCTGGCCAATGTCTGCGATCTAAACCTCGATACCGGTGAGCTCACCTGGATCAATGCCGGCGGCCCTCCGGCTGTCCGTTGGACGCCTAAACACGGGGAACCCGTCTCTATTGATATTAAGTCGCTAGAAACCCTGGGCACGGCCCTGGGTACCGATCCGGCTTTTAACCCGCACCCGGTTTCCACGGTGTTAGCTCCGGGAGAGCGGATTTTCATCCACACCCAAACCCTCACGCTCAAGACCACCGTACAGGACGAAGCCCGCTTACGGCTTCTCCACGCCATCGCTACTCACGGGGAAAAGCCCTTGGAGGATGTGCGGGCGGCGGTACTGGGGTCGGGAATGGATGCGGACAACCTGCTCAACCTGAGCGCATTGGCACTCCAACGCCCAGCCCAAGTCGAAGAATTCCTGCGAGCCGCTTAAGGGGTTTGAGGCCAATTAGGCCTTCGGTGGCTTGAAGTAGATTTCCTGGTAAAGAGCGTCCTTAGGCACGCCCCGAGCCTTGAGTAGGGTTTTCACTTCGTCGATCATCGCGCCGTTACCGCAGAGATAGAAGTCTGTTTCCGCCCAGGCGATTTCCGCCGAATTCTGCTCCAGCCACTGAGTGACTCTTCCTAAGAACTGCCCCTTAGGCACGGAAGGCACCCGGCTTAGGCACGGGATCCACCGCAGGCCTGCGAGCTGCGACATTTCGTCGTGGTAGAGGATTTCGTCCGGCGTACGCACGCCTAAGAGACAAGTCGTCCGCCGCGGGGGACTCGCTTGGAACTGAGTAGAAAGCAGCATTGATCGGATGGGAGCCACGCCCGTTCCGGTTGCGATAAAAACCGCGTCCCGCCCGGGTTTCGGGTGGAACACTAGAAAGCCGTACGGAGCGAAGACGGAGAACGATTCGCCCGGTTGCAAGCGAGCCAAATAGCTATTTCCCGGACCTTCAGCGATCCGCTGAACGCATAACTCGATGGGAACCGAGTGCGGGGCGGACGCCACTGAATAAGGACGCCGCAGCGGCTTTTCCCCGTGCGGGACGACGACACTGACGTATTGCCCTGCTTCAAAGACAAGTGGCCGTTCCGGCGTGAATTTCAGCTCGAAAACCGAAGGCGTTAGCGCCCGCAGTTCGTCGACTCGGCAAAGGTATTCCAACCAGTTCTCCTCGTAAGGGCTCTCAATCTGGCTGATCTCCCGATAAAAGGCGAGAGATTTGGCATTTGGGCTGACTACTCATCTGAGTAGCCTGCTTATTCCAGGCACGAGGGGGAACTGTGACGAATTCTCCATACTTAAGCCATTTTAGCGCGTTCCAGTTCTATTACCCTTAAACCGAAAAGGGATCTGTAGGAACCCTTTAGGAGGCGCCCATGGCCAAGAAAAAAAATGCCCTGCTCACTCACCTATTAGTGCTCGCAGTGGCCCCTTTGTTTTTCGCCTGCGCACACGCGACGACAGAAGAAGTCGCATCTGACGGTTACGCAGAAGAAGCCCTCCCCAGCGACGAAGTCGCCACGGAAGCCTTAGTAGAAGATATTGCCTTTGCAGACTCTGAAAAGATGGAGGGTTACGAGCTCGCCGAACCTTCTTCTCCTGAGTTGGAAGCTAAGATTGCTACCGCACAGGCGGAAGTCACCAAGCCTGGCCGCCCGCACAAAGCAATCACGCACCCTTATAGTGCACCGCCGGCTCCTGCAGTCGCGAAAGCGAAGCCTGCAGAGAAGCCGATTACGGTTGCGGAAACTCAGGCGGTCGTGCGTAACGGCAGCACCCTGAATCGCTACTATTTCCTGCGCCAAGGCGATACCGCCGAAAGCGTGGCTAATCTCGTTTATGGAACTTCGGACCGCGCAGCGGAACTCGTGGAATGGAATGGCGCTGCGGAGAAATGGGTAGTCGGCGCACCGGTTTACTACCGTTCGCCCCAGGACCCCCAAGATAAGACCTTGGTTTCCTACTATTTCGAAAGAGGAGTCGCTTCAGAAGAAATCAACATCGAGCCGGGCGAAGACCTTAAAGACCTAGCACTGCGCCGCTTCGGTTCCAGCCAAAGCTGGCCAGAGATTGCCGCTGCAAGCGGTATCCGCGGGGCGCATGCTCCGGTGGGGACGGTCGTGAAGGCTTACCCTGTGTTCCACGCTCAAGTGGCACAGCAGGCAGCTCCGCAGGCGGTAAACCGGGTGGCGGTAATGCCGCCTAATCGTATGCCTGCGCACATGATGCCGAAACCCAAGACTCGGGCTGAATTGGCATCTACTGCGGTGATGGGCTTTGTGAAAACGCGGCCACTTCTGGCGTCTGCGGCTTTCTTATCCATCTTGCTGGCTGCGACGTTCTACTTCGTCCAACGCCGGCGCCAACGTTCGCGTTTCGACTTCTAACGCCAGACTGGCCGCCTTTGATCGAGGTGCCACGGCTCTTGGAAGGACTTAAACTCGGGCGAAAGCACATGGCCCGACTGGCCTACGGGGAATACCCAAGTCCCCCCCGACGGGCTTTCCATATCCCAAACATGCCGTAACGTAGCTCCCGACATCGGGCGCTCCACACGCACAACGCCTTCAAACCCCTTTTGCGGCCATTCCTCAACCTTGAAGAAACGCCCCAAGAGAGGCACAGCGCCGACAAACGGGTGCTGGGCTTTCCACCGATTGGCGATGGCGTAGTTACCTAAAGACGGCGCCTTGACCGCCACCCGCTGCAGCAGCCAATGAGCGACTTCCGCTTCGTCTAAGCCAAAGATCGCAAAGGCCTCTTTCGGCTGGTCCAAAACCGCCACTTCCCAGCCTGAACGGATTTTCCATTCGTATTTGAGCTTATCGGGAGCCGGTAAGTGGAAATGCTGGCGCACACGCCCCAGCAACAAAGAGCCTAAGAGGCCGCGTGCGTAAAAGAGCTGCGAGAACACCTTATCGCTCCTCGCAATGTCGCCGTTCCAAGAAGCCCAGCTCTGCGCCAGGGCCTTTTCCTCTGCCGTTGCAGGACTGCCCGCGCGTGAGAGCCAAGAAGCGAAGTGCTTGAAATACCGAGAGTGCGTATCGAGCTGCAGCTTCTCCATGTCCTCGCGCGATAGATTATCGTTGTGCAGAACCGTACGTAGGCGCTCCGAACGTAAATCCGACGACCAGTGTTCCCCAAAGCCTTCGGTCCAAAGCCGCTGGTTAGCCGTCGCGATAAAACCGGATGCCCCGGGAGCTAAGTACAAGCGGTGGCGCTTTTGCGGGCCTTGGATTCGAACCCACTCACCCGACACCGCAGGTTGCACGGTTAAGCCAGACACTCGGCGTTCCACGCTACGGCCAGAAAGCCGCACGCCAATTCCACCCTGCCGGTCGGCAAACATCGCAGCCTGCGAAGGCAGGCAGAAAGCATCGGCTGCCGCATTGAAGTCCTGCCAGTTGCGCGCGGTCATGATGGCGAGTGCCGGGAGCCGCACCATTCCAGGTTTGTAGGCTAGCCATTGGTGGGTATACCAACCTTCCCCGAGCTTCGACTCTTGGATCAAGGGCCCGCGGTGAGTAAAGCGCGCCACGCCTTGGATCGGATCGGCCGCACGCACGACAATGGTATAGGGCTTTTCTTCGATCTTGGCCCATTGGGGTTTGGACTCTTTCAAGCGCGCGACGTAGGACTTTCCATCTTCGCTGATCCGCTCTTCGAGAAGATCATCGATGTCTTCTTTAGCATTGGTGAATCCCCAGCCGATTTCGGCATTGCGGCCCAATACGATGCCAGGCACGCCTGGAATTGAAGCGCCCACAGCCCAGGACCCGGGCCCTTGTTTGAAGCGGACGGCGTACCACAGCTGCGGTACGGAATAGCCCAGGTGTGGATCATTCGCGACGAAAGTGCCTTGTTTCCCTCGGTAAACCCACGCATTGCTGCCCGGGAAAAACTCATCTCCCGTCACAGGCTCCAGGGCTTCTTTGGATCCAATGGCGGTTTTAGTGAAGGCCTTGCGAGGTAACTTCACTCCCGGAAGCGGTTTGCCGAACATCGGCACATTCCATGGGTGATCTTGCGTGAAAAGGAACGCACTCCAATCCGGTGTGAGGCTTTTCTGCCAGATCGTCGCCAGGACTTCGTCGTCTTTGGCAGACGTTAAATCCTCGATCATCGATAGCAAAATGAGCAGAGTATCCTGGCATTTCCAGGGTTCGGGTTGTTCCCCTAAAAGGCGGTATTCCACGCCCCACTCGCCGGGGTGCTTTTCGATAAAACGGTTCACGCCTTGCGCGAAAAGATCGCACACGCGCTTTTCATGCACTGGCAAGGTGCCAACGGCCGCATCGGCGACGCCCATCCAGTCTTCTTGCCGCCTGCGCGTATCCCACTGCACCGCCCGCGGGCGATTGCCGAACCATTCCGAAAGCCGGCCTGCGCCACTGCGGCGCATGAGATCCATTTGCCACATACGCTCGGAGGCCACGACAAAGCCTTGCGCCTCGATGAGGTTTTCCCAGGTCGTTCCTTCTAAGGTGGGGATTCCATCTTCATCAAACGTCACCTTTACGGGTTGGGTTTCTACGGCCCAGTCGACCACAGCCCGGCCCTGGTTGCGCGCAGTCCAGTAAAGGTAGCCGGCTAGGGCGATTACGACCGCCAAACCGGCAAAAAACGACGTCTTAAAGTAACGCATCGGAGAAGAATGGAGGGGCGACCGACGAAAGAAAAGGGCAAAAAAGGCAACGCCTTGCCACTGTTTTAACGAAGTGGCATTCTCCTTCGCCGTGACCTTCGAAATATGGTTTGCGCAACAGAATCCCCAAATACCCACCCCCTCAGTGGGCGCAGTGCTTCGCCTTGCGGCGGATGGCGGCACGATCCCGTTCATCGCGCGCTACCGTAAAGAAGCCACCGGCGGCCTCGACGAGGTCGCGATTGAGAAGGTGATTGACGGCAAAGAGGAATGGGATCGCCTCATCCAACGCCAGACCTTCATCGCCGCGGAGATCGAAACCCAGGGCAAACTGACACCAGAGCTGAAAGCAGCGGTCCTTAGCTGCTATGACAGCGCACGCCTGGAAGACCTCTACCTTCCCTATAAGAAGAAAAAGAAAACCAAAGCGGCACTCGCGAAGGAAGCCGGCCTGGAACCTTTGGCCGATTGGATCTGGAATTGCGCCCACGGCACGGAAACGCCCCAACCCGGCCAAACGCTCGAACTCTGGGCATTGACCTTCCGAAATGAAGAAAAAGGCATTTTAGAAGTCTCCGCAGTTTTGGCAGGTGCTCAAGACATCTTGGTGGAACGCCTGTCCGAAGATCAGGCTCTGCGCGGCACGGTCCGCGAAGCGCTGACGAAAAAAGGGTTTCTCTTTTCCACAAAAGGCGAAAAAGCCAAACCCAATAGCAAATACGAGAAATACTTCACCTACCAAGAAAGCGTGGAATCGCTCCGGCAGCCTCAGAATTCGCACCGCTACTTAGCGCTGCGCCGTGGGTGGCTCGAAGGCGAACTCGCAAACCGTGTCGGTGGGCCGTTAGATAACCCCGAATTTGAAACAGCGCTTATCAGCAGCTTTGAAATCGCTTCGGGTTGCACCACCGCGAGCCCGGGTGCCGAGATCTTGAAAAAGGCCGCACACTCCTCGTTCCGCGACTATGTGCGCCCCGCGATTGAATCCGAAATCCACCGCGCGCTCAAGACCGTGGCCGATGAAGTCGCCATTGCCGTTTTCAGCGAAAATGTCCGTAAGCTTTTGTTAGCGGCACCGCTAGGCGCGAAGACGGTTTTGGGTGTCGATCCAGGCATTCGTACGGGCTGTAAACTCGCCCTTGTCGACAGCACGGGCAAGTTCACCCTCAACCACGTCATCGAGCTGCAGACCGACGAACAAAAGAACAAGTCGAAGGAACTCCTAAGCAACCTTCTCGCTCAGGCGCCCGTTGACGCGATTGCCGTCGGCAATGGCACAGCCGGCCGCGAAACCGAACTTTTCTTGCGCTCTTTCTTGAAAGAAAAAGGCCTGAACATTCCGGTCGTGCTGATTAGTGAATCCGGCGCCAGTGTTTACAGCGCGAGCGAAGTGGCGCGCGAAGAATTCCCAGATTTAGACCTCACTATCCGTGGCGCGATCTCCATTGCCCGTCGCTTACAAGATCCACTCGCAGAATTGGTGAAGGTGGATCCCAAGAGCATCGGCGTAGGCCAGTACCAGCATGATGTGCCGCCGGCGCTGTTGAAGCGGTCTTTGCAACGCGTGGTGGAATCCTGCGTGAACTCGGTCGGCGTAAACCTCAACACTGCTTCTTACCACCTGCTCGCATATGTCTCGGGCATTGGTCCGGTGCTGGCAAAATCTATCGTCGAAAAACGCGGTTCAGCCGGGCTTTTCAAATCCCGCCAGGACCTTCTGGCCATCCCGTTTTTCTCGGCCAAAACTTTTGAGCAGGCCGCGGGCTTCTTACGCATTCCTGACGGCACAAACCCGCTCGACAACACGGGCGTGCACCCGGAGCGTTACCCTGTGCTCGAAGAAATCGCTTCGGGCTTGGGCACTCCAGTCGCGCAGCTGCTTGGCGCGGGCGCCAAAGCGCTTCGTTCGGCGGCAGGCTTAGTAGAAAAACTAGGTGAGTTCACCTTCCGCGACCTAGTCGGCGAACTAGAAAAGCCAGGCCGCGACCCTCGCGAAAACTTTGTCCCCTTCTCTTTCCGCGAAGACATTTTCGAAATGAAAGACTTAAAGCCGGGCCTTCTCTGCCCCGGCATTGTGACGAACGTCACAAACTTCGGTGCTTTCGTCGATATCGGCATCCACCAAGATGGCCTCGTACATCTTTCGCAGCTAGCAAACCGATTCGTGCGCGACCCGCATGAAGTCGTGGCTCCCGGCGATCGCGTGCAAGTGCGGATTCTCGAAGTGAATCTGGAAAAGAAACAGATCTCGCTGAGCATGAAACCCGAAGCACCGCCAAAGGTGCAGACACCGCGCCCACCCCGACAAGACAACCGCCAGCAAAACCGCCCGCAGCAACAACGCCATGCCCAAGGCGGAGGAGGCGGTGGCCGCGGCCCCAAGCCGCCCCCAAAACCCCGGCAACCACCACGCCCCAAATTCGGGCACAACCCGTTCGCAGCCCTCGCTGCCTTAAAAAACCCGCCAAAGAAATAAGCGACTAACATCTCGCGCGAGATGTTGCGATTTGGCATCTGGGCAAGGTGGCTTTTAAGCTGGCCGGCGTGAATCGCGGTCACGGCGCGAGGCCGAGCTGCGGCCAGGGCGGTAACCTTGGTTTCCGGGCTTCTTAGCTGCGGGGATTGTATGGACGTAGCGGCCGTAGTCTTCACCGGCCTTTTGTCGACGAGCTTCGACGGCTTCCTGTGGGGGGTGCGCCGGGATCAGCGCATCACAGCCTGTGCCGATTAGGTCAGTGCGGCCTGCCATCTCCAAAGCTTCACGGACCATGAAATAGTTTTGCGGTTTGAAAAACTGCATCAGCGCGCGTTGGAGTTTACGGTTCTTCAAATGCTTGTCGACGTGCACTGGCTTGCGCGTCATGGGGTCGATACCCGTGTGGTACATGCAGGTGGCGATATCGAATGGTGCCGGAATGAAATCTTGCACCTGATCGGGCTTGTAACCATTGCGCTTCAAGAAGAGCGCGAGATCGATCATAGCGTTCATGTCCGAACCCGGGTGGCTCGCGATAAAGTACGGCACTAAGTATTGTTTGGGTTTACCGACTTTCTCGGATGCTTCTTTAAAACCTTTCGCAAACTTTTCGAAGTTCTCAATCGAGGGTTTTTTCATCAACGAAAGCGTTTTGGAGTCCGTGTGCTCCGGCGCAACTTTCAACAGGCCACCCACGTGGTGCTCGGCAAGTTGCTCGAGATACTCCGGCGAGTTTTGGGCGAGATCCATACGCACGCCGCTTGCCACAAAAACTTTGCGTACGCCTGGCACTTCGCGCGACGCTTTCATCAAGCGCGTGATTGGCCCATGATCGGTTCCCAACAGCTTGCAGATCGTCGGGTGCACGCACGATAAGCGCGTGCACTTCTTTTCCACATCGGGCCGCGTGCAGCGCATTTCATACATATTCGCCGTAGGGCCGCCGATATCGCTCACGATGCCTTTGAAATCGGAGGCTTTCGCGAGCGAGGCTATTTCTTTGAGCACCGACTCCTCAGAGCGCGATTGGATAATGCGCCCCTGGTGCGTGGTGATAGAGCAAAATGTGCACCCCCCAAAGCAGCCGCGCATGATCGTGACGGAGTCTTTGATCATTTCGTATGCCGGGATTTTTTCCGTGTAAGACGGGTGCGGCCGCCGTGTGAAGGGCAAGCCATACACGCCGTCCATTTCCGTTTTCTCCAACGGCAAATCCGGTGGTGAAACGACTACGGCGCGGTTCCCGTGAAACTGCACCAAGGTCTTCGCATTGTAAGGGTTTGTGTTCAGGTGGATGGCACGCGTCGCTTCCGCAAAAGCTTGTTTGTCGGTGCTGACCTGCTCGAAGCTAGGCAACAACGCTACGCCATTACCGACGGCATCGGCCCACGGGTTTGCAGGATCGGAAACTTCTGCAGCACCTAGCGCGAAAGCGACCCCGCGCATCTTGCGCAAGTCTTTCAAAGTCTTTCCGGCCTTAAAGGCATGCGCGATCTGGATGATGGGCTTTTCTCCCATCCCATAAACCACCATGTCGGCTTTGGAATCGAGCACGATGGATTTTTTGACCGTGTCGCTCCAATAGTCATAGTGGGCGAGACGCCGCAGCGACGCTTCCACCCCGCCCGCAATCACTGGCACGCCGGGATACGCTTCGCGTGCGCGTTGGCAGTAGGGCAAAGTAGCGCGGTCGGGCCGTAAACCAATTTTGCCGCCGGGCGAATAGGCATCGTCATTACGGACTTTGCGGTTCGCCGTGTAGTGGTTGATCATCGAGTCCATATTCCCCGCGCTGATCGCGAAGAATAGGCGAGGACGGCCAAAACGTTTCCAGGGTTCGCAGGTGCGCCAATCGGGTTGGCTAAGCACGGCGACGCGGAAACCATGCGATTCCAGAACTCGCGCGAGAATGCCCGCAGCAAAGCTCGGGTGATCGACGTACGCGTCGCCCGTGACAAAGACGATATCCACTTCCCCCCAACCCCGCGCTGCGATTTCGTCTGCCGATACCGGCAAC
>JAIEOG010000221.1 GCA_019750655.1 bacterium | reverse complement strand
CCGTTACTCACGTCGCCGAAGACGGCACCGTGCTCTTTGCACGCAATACCTTCCCGGTGGATGAAGTTCTGGTAGGGGTGGAAGTGCTAGTGAATGAAGGCGATGCCTGCACCCAAGTGACCGGCTTTGAAACCTACGCACTGCGCGGCGCCGAACGTTTTATGGTCAAGGGCTCCTACGATGCGACGGCCGACAACATCTGCACCCAAGTGGCTCCGGCCCCGGTGGCGGTGGTTTTGCCGGTCCGCCTACACATCCAAAACCTGTCTGTGGGCCCAAACCGCGAAAATGCGACTAAGACCATTGAAGTGGGCGGGAACCTCTACCGGGTGCGCTACCTGCGTTCTACGGGTGAAGTAAGCGTTCTTCCGCTGATGCCCTAAGCGTAGAACCAAGCCCAGTAAGTCTTTCCGAGGCGGCACTCCTACCGGAGGCCGCCTTTTTCTTTTCCCTTTCCGCGAGCTTAGTTTTCCCGCTATTTTTTCCGATAGGTACTAAAAGGAGTCCTACATGTTCCGTGCTCTCTCGACCGCTGTTTTGGTGTTCTTGTTCGCTCTCCCGGCCAAAGCAGAGTCAGCTACTCTGCAATGTAAGATTCTCCCCACCATGTTTGGCATCTACTTAAAGAGCCACTACAGCGTGAAAAAGCTCACGCCGGAACTCAAACAGCGCACCGTCGATCAGTTCTTGAAAGAACTCGACCGGAGCAAGAACACCCTGCTCAGCGGCGACGTTAAAACACTGCGGGCTAAGCTCTTAGGCACTTTCGACACCATGAACACGGGCAATTGCTCTCCGATTGCCGATGCCTTCAACGTTTACACAAAGCGCGCGGAAGAAAACGAAGCGTTTGCTAAAAAATATCTAGGCGACGATTACAAACTCGACGAAACCGTTGAGCTCATCCTCGATCCGAAAAAGCGCGACTACTCGAACACGGCCGAGGAACGCGACGCCTTGCTAAAAAAGCTGATCCACTTTCAGATCTCCAACTACTTGATCTCGGATATGAAGCTTCCGGAAGCTAAGAAGCAGCTCGCGCACCAATACGAATTAGTAACCAAGCGCACCAAAGAGAAGACCGAAGAAAACCAGCTAGAGACCTTCGCGGAAGCCTTCGCCCAAGCGCTGGATCCACATTCGTCCTTCATGTCGCGCGATAGCATGGAAGATTTCCAAATCGGCATGGAGCTTTCGCTCGAAGGCATCGGCGCCGTGCTGCGCTCGCAAAACGGCTTCACGATTATCGAAAGCTTAATCAAGGGTGGCGGCGCGGAAAAATCCAAGTCGCTCAAACCGAAAGACAAGATTATCGCCGTCTCGCAAGCGACGGGAAAACCCGTGTCCGTCATCGATATGGACCTGCGCGATGTCGTGAAACTCATCCGCGGCAAAAAAGGCACAACAGTCAAGCTGACCATCTTGCGCCAAGACGATGAAACGAAGAATTTCGACGTCGCTATCATCCGCGACAAAATCAACATCGAAGAGCAAGCGGCGAAGATCCGTTACGTTAAACCGACAGTGGCTGGCAAAAAGGTGACCTTAGGGATCATCGACCTCCCCTCCTTTTATGGTAGCGGCAAGAAAGGCACTCGCTCTTCCTCAGCAGACGTTAAAAAGCTCCTGGACGACGCGAAGAAGCAAAAAGCTTCAGGAATCGTGCTGAACCTCGCGAGCAATGGTGGCGGGTTGTTGGAAGAAGCCGTTGCAATCTCGGGCCTGTTCATTAACCGGGGCGCCGTGGTCGCAACGAAATCCGCAGATGCTGAAGAAGAAATCTTGAACGATGAAGAAAACGGCGTCGCTTGGAAAGGCCCTCTAGTGGTGCTCACCAGCCGCGCAAGCGCATCGGCCTCGGAAATCTTGGCGGGCGCGTTGCGGGATTATCACCGCGCAGTCATCGTCGGCTCCGATCACACTTTTGGCAAAGGCACCGTGCAGGCCGTGGCTAATCTGCCCTTGAATATCGGTGGCATGAAGGTAACCACAGGCATGTTCTTCTTGCCCGCGGGCGCTTCCACGCAGCACGAAGGTGTGCCGTCGGATATCGCGCTACCACCGACTTTCAATGACTCGGATGTAGGTGAGAAGACGCTGGACTACTCGTTGCCTCCGCAAAAGATTAAGACGTTCACTTCTCAGAATGCCAACTCGACGGACGCAGTCCAGAAGTGGAACCCGATCACTACCGAGATCGTCAAATCTCTGAACGAGAAATCCAAGGCGCGCGTCTCTAAGAACCAAAAGTTCGCAGACCTCATCAAGAAGGTCACCGAAAGCAAGAAGAACGAAGGCCTCATCCGCCTAGCAGATATGCGCAAGATGGCGACGGACGAGAAGAAAAAGTCCGACGCAAACAAGAAGAAGCGGCCTGTAACGACGCCGGATGAAGACGACGATATGGAAGCGGTAAATTCCCCGCTCGTCGAAGAAGCCACGTCCATTCTGGGAGATCTGGTGGAACAATCGCCCCAGACGCTTGCCGGAACTTGACGCTACCGCTAATATCCCTCGCTTCAGGAGAAGCTTTTGAAAACCGCCGCTCCAAAGAGCAAGTTCGCATGGGTGGTACTCGGCGCTCTAGGAGTCGTGTTTGGTGATATCGGCACCAGCCCCCTTTACGCTCTACGAGAATGCTTTCACGGCCATGGCCTACCCGCCACGCCAGACAATATCTTCGGCGTTCTTTCGCTCGTCTTCTGGGCGCTGGTCATCGTCGTCAGCCTTAAGTACATGGTGCTCGTGCTGCGCGCTGACAACAACGGCGAAGGCGGCATCCTAGCCCTCTTGGCGTTAGTCCAACCCGATAAAAAGATCCATTCACCGATCGTTCGCCACTGGTTCATCTTAATGGGGCTCTTTGGGGCCGCTTTGCTGTATGGCGACAGCATGATCACCCCCTCCATCTCGGTGCTCAGTGCCGTGGAAGGTTTAAAGCTCGTCACGCCCATGTTCGACCATTACGTCTTGCCGATCACGATGGCGATTCTGTTCCTGCTCTTTAGCCTTCAGCGCATCGGCACTGGCCCCCTCGGTGGCATGTTTGGTCCGATTATCGTGATTTGGTTTACCGTGCTAGCGGTCCTTGGCATCTCAGGGATTGCACACTATCCCAGCGTGCTTTGGGCGATTAACCCTCAATATGCCATCCACTTCTTCGCCAGCGAAGGTTACCTCGCGTTCCAGATCTTGGGCGCGGTCTTCTTGGTGCTGACGGGTGCCGAGGCGCTTTACGCCGACATGGGCCACTTTGGCCGCAAACCCATCCGAGCCGGCTGGTTCATGCTCGCCTTCCCGTCCATTATGTTGAACTACTTTGGCCAGGGCGCGCTGCTCGTCGAGCACCCTGAAGCCGTCGTAAACCCGTTTTTCTTTTTAGCTCCCCAATGGGCCATTTTGCCGCTCGTTCTTCTCGCGACCGTCACCACCGTGATCGCCTCGCAAGCAGTGATTTCGGGCGCGTTCTCGCTCACGTACCAGGCGGTCCAGCTCGGGTACTTGCCACGCATTGAAATCCGCCACACTTCACCCGACGAGAAAGGGCAGATTTTCGTGCCCGCTATGAACTGGGCCTTGTTTGTAGCGACCCTCTGGCTTGTCACTACTTTCGGCTCGTCGAGCAACTTGGCCGCGGCCTACGGCATTGCCGTGTCGACCACGATGGTGATTACGACATTGCTCATTGGATTTCTCGCGCACCGAGTTTGGAACTGGCCGCTTTATAAAGTACTGGGCATTTTCGGCACTCTATTCCTGATGGATCTGGCTTTCTTGGGTTCCAACCTGACGAAAATTTTCCACGGTGGCTGGTTCCCATTGGTCGTAGGCGGTTCCGTGCTCTTGCTCATGGCCACTTGGCGCACAGGCCGTCGGATCCTCGCACACTACATGGCTGCGAATGCGGTCCCCTATGAAAAACTTTTCGAGAGGATGGATGCGCAGCCACCCAAAAAAGTCCCAGGAACGGCCGTTTTCATGGCGAGTGATATGTCGGTTGCGCCGGCAGCGCTGGTCCACAACCTGCGCCACAATAAATGCATCCATGACCGCGTTTTGGTAATCCGTATCGCCACGCGCGATGTCCCGCATATTCCTTTTGGCAACCGCGTCTCGGTGCGCCGCCTCAAAGACGATTTCTTCTGCGTGCTAGCAGAGTATGGATTTAACGACCGCCCGAATGTCCCGCAGATCCTGCGCCAACTGGGCTCCGTCGGCATTCCGATTTCGCTGCCGGAAGTAACGTTCTTCCTAGGCCGCGAAACGATCCTCGCAAGCAGCCATAAAGCCGGTATGGCGATTTGGCGCGAACATCTCTTTGCCATGATGTCGCGCAACGCGCAGAGAGCGACGGCCTTCTTCCAGATCCCACCCGATCAAGTGATCGAAATCGGCCTGCAAATCGAAATCTAAAAACCGAGTTCGGAATTTGACGAGCTTGAAGTGAAGTAGCTGCCCATCGGCTTAAAGCCGTCTGTCAGTGGAATTTCGCGCACGATGCCGCGGAATTTTCCGGAATAGACTTTATCCGTGAGCCACTCCACTTCCGTCGGGCATTCTTCGGCGAATAGAAAACGGTGCCAGACGCGCCTTTCGGGATCCCAACGGTAGCCGCGTTCACGCAAGATGTCTTTTGTCTCAAAAGGAGAGTTTTGGGCAAGAACAAGCGCGCTCTTCTTGCGTGCATTGCGGACTAGTTCTGCGAGGTAGCATTCCTCGCCCTCGGGTGCCGGCAAGTGCAAAAGGTGCAATAGCGAATCCGCATCCGCCAAAGCTCGGTGCGCGGAATTGAAAAAGCCGTGGTAGATGGAAAGAATCTCTAGCTTCTGGCTCGGAAAGCCCTTGCTCTCCCAATCGACTTGCTTGAAGGAACATCCCCAAACTTTTGTGGCGGAAAGCGGGACGTAGCGATCTAAAAACGGCCGATCGAAAGACGCATTGTGGGCGATGATGATCTGAGCTTTTTCCAAATAGCTCCGCACGCGGTCCCAATCAATCTTCTGGCCCGCCACCATGGCGTCGGTAATTCCCGTGATGCGGGTGATCAGGGGATCCAGCGGCTCGCCTGGGTCTTCTAAGGCACCATAGCCGTCATCGCGAGAGAGCACAGCGCCACTTTCCCGGTCGAACCGGAACATACGAATCCCGATTTCGATGACTTTATCGCGGGCCGTATCGGTGCCAGTGGTTTCGACGTCCAGAACAGAGCCCCAGCGCCAAGCGTCTGGGTGAGACTCAAACCACTGCGGGGTAGCGTGTGCCGGGGCGGTAAATTCCCCCTGGTAACGCGATAGAACCACTTTGTCCCCTTCGGGGGACATTCCCAACCAACGAAAGCGTATGCCGTTTTCCACGTCGGGAGTGTGGCTTATTTCGAGGCGGCCGTCGACCTTGACCTTAATGGAACAGCCGGGTATCCGAAGGTTTTGGTTCTGGGGGTTCCAGCTTGCCAGTCAGGCTGCTTATTTTAATTCTTTGCGCATTCTGCCGGCCGAGCGAAGCACTCTCCATTAAAGACTGTGCCCTTTGGCTTGTTAGCTGGATCCCCGTACGGGGCGAAACAGCGCCTACCCCCTACCACCGTAAGCATTTTTCCGATTTCCCGGGCATGGAAGCAGCCGTCGCGGCCCTAGCTAATAAGGCGTATGCCCAGGCAAGGGCGCGGGTGATTCCGGGGCTTCTAGACCTGGGCGAGGAACTCGATGAGGCGTGGCGCGCCCAACACCCGCACCACCGATACCAGTTCTCGGAACGCAGGGGGCGTGAGTATGTATGCCCTCTGGGCCTGCGACACCCGAGAAAGGGGCTGATGCCCTTTCCCGATGGTTTACGTGAACGCCTGGCCGAGCGCATGGTCGATGGGTACACCACCAATAACGCGGCCCCCATTTCCGTGGCGAGCCTTCAACATGTCCACGGCGTTTCAAAATGGAGACGCACTTATTATACGGGCTCCGACCATATTCCCCATGAACTGGGATGGTTAATTCCCCATAATGGGGGCTCCGCAATCTTCGTGTTCCCGCCACCGGATAAGATTTCGAAGCTGCTTTTTAAAGCACAGGTGCATCTGCAAATCGCTTTTGATTACCCACAGACAGCGCGCTACTTTCCTTATCGCATCGAGGATTTTGCGAAAGCGCTTTATCTCTACCACCAAGCCGCACCTTATGGTCTGAATACAGACCTCTCCGCCACGGGAATTTTCTCCGGGATTTTCCACTCCTTGTTCGGGAAGCGCTTGGCTTTGAGATTGCCGTACACGGACTATGTCAGGATGCTCGCGCTTTCTCAGGCCGGGTTTGTGAGTGAAATCAGCCCTTACTTGCGCGCCTCCGCGCAGCTTTAGGCGCGGGCTTGGTTTGCGCTTTTTTGTCGAGCCATTCGCGGTACGCCTTATTCACATCAGGGATTTCGCAGAAGGTGGACAGATAAGTTTCCACTTTTTTCCCCACGGATAGTTCCAAAAGATCATGCAAAGAACAATGTGAGGCGATCATCTCCACGAGCGCCGTCGACGTTTGGTAGTGGAATCGACTGCCCTCGGGATCGCGGATGGGGTGTGAAAGCCCCGTGACATCCGCGATCGGCTGCTTTGCTAACCAAGCGTAATCGACGCCTTCCGTCTTCCCCACATAGTTTGCGAGCCCCTCTTCGAGCCAGGAAGGGATCGCTCCTTTGTACTTCTGGTAGAAAACCGCGTGCACGACTTCGTGGGAAAAAATCCTTTGGAAATTCTGAGCCGTCACCTTGGGGCCAAGGTGCATGGTCGAGTCGGTGCGCCGGAAAAAGGCGACAAACGCCCCTTCGGCATTGAGGGCCGAGCGGAAGTCCTCGTGCGTCGGGTGGAAGTAGACGGGCAAGCGGTGCATGTCCCACTGCAGAAAATCCTGCACAGGCCGCGTGCCTTTTTCGACCATGGCTTCCGTCAACCACTCGGGCGCGTTGGGAAAGCGGACGGAATTTGTTTGGATCTCTTTGCCGTGCACAGGCGGCACGAGAAATAAAAGATTGACGGTCCACCAAGCGAGCATGAGTTTGATTTTATGATCGAGTGGATCGAATTTGAAAGCCCCAAAGCTCTGCGTGGGTTCCCGATGGGAGACTCTCCCAAACGCGAATTCCCCGTTTATCTGCCGCCCGGTTTCTCAACGGATCAAAAAGGGCTGCCCACCGTCTATTTTCTGAGCGGCTATGGCGCTCGGGGATCCGTCTACCTCTCTGACGATTCGGCTTTTGGCAGGCCGCTGCAGGCCCGGCTCGACGCAGAGATCAGCGCCGGCAAGCTACCGCCTTTTATCGGCGTATTTCCTGACTGCACTTCTCGCTTGGGGCATAGCCAATACATCAATTCCCAAGCGTTGGGGAATTACATGGACTACCTCTGCGACGAGCTCGTCCCGCTCATCGACGAGACATTCGCAGCCGATCCTACTCGCCGCGCGGTGGTAGGCCACTCGAGTGGCGGTTTTGGCGCTCTGGTCACGGCGATGCTCCGCCCGGGAGTTTTTCATGGAGTGAGCGCTTCGGCATCGGATTCGTTCTTCGAAAATCTTTTTCCGGCGACCATCAACCGTACTTTGATCGAAGTCACACGCGCGGGAGGCGTCGAGGCGTTCCTCACTACGGCCCTGACCCGCCCTAGCGGCTTGGGCTCCAATGAGTTCGAAGCGGTGCTGACCCTCGCCATGGCTCCCTGCTACGCACCAGAGCCAGCGAAAGGCCCGCTCTACGGAGAACTGTTTTTCGATCTAGAAACGGGCGAAATCCACCCTGAGTTTTGGAAACGCTATCTCGCGTGGGATCCCATTCATCTCGTCGACAAGCACGCAAGCGCACTGAAAAAGCTAAAAGTATTGAGCCTCGAGTGTGGGATGCAAGACGAACACGGGTTGCAGTGGGGCCATCGCCAGATCGCACGCAAACTACACGCCCAAGGCGTAGAGCATAAGCTGATCGAGTACCCTGGCGGGCACCGCAAACAATCCTGGCGGTTAGAACAAAGAGTCCAGCGCGTCCTAGAAAAGCTCTAGATAGGTTCCATAAAGAGTAAGAAGTCGGAAGTCACACAGCCTTCGTCGCGCATATCGTACTCGGAGAGAGTGACTTCTTCCGTCGACTGGCGGTTCCAGCGGTGCGCAGACTGGCGGAGAAACTCCGCAATCGCTTGGTAGCTCATGCCCGTTGGAATCTCGATGGGTTCTCCGACCTTCAAAGCGTCAGGGACTGTCGTACCGCCTTGACGTTTGAGGCGTTCAAAATTTTCCTTCGCTTTGGAGAGGATCTCTCCCGAGCTCTCTAGATCTCGGACGACGCGGATCAAGTCTTTATCAATCTTATAGCGTTGGACGAGAATCTTGCTTCCCGAAGGAGCGCGGATAGCGCGCTCGATCGCATCGGCATCTACGAAGAGGGCTTGGTTGTCCCCTGCTGCATCCGAAACGAAGCTAAAGACAGAAACGGGCAGAGCCCCATGGCCTGCATCCAGAAGAAACTTCTGTGGCGATTTAAGATCGTAATTCACTTCATCCAGTACTTCTTCAGGCAGGATGTTCTTCGTGACCGTCATAACGGCTCCGGAAGTCACACGTCCCCGTTCATCGCGTACAAATTCCTTAAAGCGGACTTTGATGCGCAACTCTGGCGGCTGTTCCGCGCTTTCAGAGACAGAGTGGTGCAAAACCAGTTGGTAAGGCTGGGCCGGTACCAAACCGCCGCTGCTGCGGGCGATGGCTTTCGGTTTCCCATCCATTTTCGCCAGAGCAGCATCGATAGCGCTCTTGCGGAAAGAGACTTCGTGGCGCTTGCCCTTTGGATCAAAGTAAATGAGCTTCACGCGTTTCGGATCGCGATCATCTGGAGTCACGATGAACGACTCAATCGGAATGCGGAGTGGTAATGCGCCCTTCATAATAGACCTCTTCACTCCTCCTAGAGAGCAAGAGGCCGGCCAAAAACCCGTGCCTGGAAATGCCTAGAAAGTGCCCAAGGCCTGTAAGGAATCGGACAGCTAGCACGCTAAGTGGTCGATTTTATGAAGCTAAAAAGTATACACCCCGTGCACGCCCACTCCGAGAATGCACGCAACGACCTAAGTACCTAATCTAGGTTAGGGCTTAGGCACGTCGTAGAGGATCGTGACTTCTTCCTGGTCAGTCGGCGCGAAGTTTAGGTCATGGAAAACCACGCGGTTCTGGCGGAAGTCATAGAGCCACTTACCACCCGACTCAAACGGGCCACCCGGCAGGTCCTTACCCTTATAAACCACTCGGAGCGTCGATTCGATTGGGCGCTCGGCGAGCAGGATGTAAGGACGGCGCACACGCTGAACGAGGTCTTTCCCCATGTCTGCTAAGTTCTGCCCGAAATCTGAGCAAAGGATGTAGCGGATACCACTCGTCGCCTTGATAAGTTCTTCGTATGGGCTGCCCGGGTATTCCCAAGGTTCGTCGGTGTAATCGCATTCGGTGTCGTCTGCGAAAACCCCGTAACTCACGACACGGCGGATATCGCCTTTGACGGCTGTCAGGAACTGGATGACGTCCTGGGCTTCGATATTGCTCTGCTCCGGCGCGTCCGTGACCATGATGATCGCGAGCACTGCGTTTTTACGCGGAAAATCCGGGTAGTCTGTTAAGTGCTGCTTAATCGGTGCGAAGGTTTTCTCATAAGCATCACCCATCGTCCCCAAACGCGCGACAGCGCGTTTGAATTCCTGGACATTGTCTGGCGACTGGTACGTCAAAAGGGTGGAGTTGGTGAAGCCGATATAGGGATCTTGGCGGATATCCGTCGAGACGATCCCCATCTTCCATTCCAAGCCGCCATTCGCCACGAAGGCATTGATGAAGGTGTCGGCGTTCTTGATCAGCTGCTGCTGGTGGTTACCCATGCTACCGCTGTTATCAATGACCCAAAGAATGTCGACCTTGTTTTCGCCCTGAAGCTCTTTGAGCTTGTGGACTTTTTCGACATTAACCACAGGTTCGTCGTGTAGACGGTACAAAAAGTCCGGAGCCCGCGAGCAACCCGCAATTAAGAACGCTAGAACAACCCCACCCAGACCCCGCATTATTTCCCCTTTTCTTGGCAACGCGACTGCGCCACCGAAGTGAGATGGAAGAGTTCATCAGGCCAGATTACCCCATCGAAAGGGAACACGAGGTCCCCTTCACTAGCCTTCTGAAGATCTTTACGAGCTAAGTCTTTCAACCGGCCCGCGGTATCTTTTTCCAGTGCAGATACGGAAGCATTGGTCGAAGCGGCACTCGGCTCTTGCTTCGCCAGAGTACGCACCTGGCTAAACAGCTCGACCTTTACGAACTGCATCTTGCGGATGGCTTCCGCGAGGATCGTCTTGCGGTCTTTCCAATGACGGCGGACTTCTTCCGAAGCGTGCTTCTTGGCGGCTTCCAAAGCGACCAAGGAGCGCACGCGCGCTTGTTCCCAGTGCTGTTGAGGGCCCACTGCAGGCAACGTCGCGGTGATGCTTTGGGTCGCTAGAGCTTCGAGAAGCTGCGCTTCCGCTTCGCGGGAGGCGACAGAGCGTTTCGCTGCCTTGCTGAAGAAGTCTTCTTCGAAGTCTTTCGGATCTTCCGACTTCAAAGCTTCTTCGATCTTCTTCGCCCACTCTTGGTTCGACTGAACGAAAGCATTCAATTCCTTCTCCACTTCGCCGTAGTAGCAAAGTTTCAGATTGGAAATGGCACGGACGACGTAGACGTCGGGCGCAAAGCGGTCTTTGAAGAGATCGCCCCGGAGCGTTTTGAGCTCCCCACGGGTTTTTGCGGTATTGCCTTGGCGCAACCACACCCACGCCAACTCTTCACGGGCTTTAAGAAAATCCGGCGCACCATCTGGAACGCGTTGGTAGAATTCCGCAGCGCCATCCAACGAACCCGCCTGGTACAGCAAGCGAGCGACTTGGAGATAGTGTTTCGAAAGGCCGTCGACATCCTTGCGCGAGTCGATTGCGGGCTCTAAGTGCTGTTTCAATACAGCACCTGCAGTGCGCAGATCGCCTTTGCGGGCGAGTGCGAGAGCCACTGTGTTAGCCAACGGCACCTTCAACGGGTGATCCGCGGGCAAGATTTCTAAGACCGGCGATGCGGCTTCACCAGCGCGCAAAGCGCCCCAGGCGCGCAACGAGGCAAAGTGGTTTCCGCGCGCGAGTGAGATGCTTGCGAGCGTCTTAGCTTGTTCCGGAGTAATCACCGGAGCATTCTCAAAGAGCCAAGCATCAAAACCAGGCTGGATAGTCTGGTCGAGCGCTAACGATAGCGGCGAATCTTGAAAGCTCTTACGGCTTAGGGAATCGACCCACTGGTCCAAGAAGGTCTGTGGGACTTTTAAGTTCCAGAGCGCATAGAGATAACCCGTACGCGCTGCCGCCTCAAACTTGCCAGGCAAGTGTTTTTGAATCGCGGTCCAGAGATGGGCCGCACCGGCGTAATCTTTCTTTAGGAGCTTCTGCGCCCAGAGACGGATTTCGTACGGGAGGTCTCTCTCCACCTGCACGTGCGAGAAAAACTGCACCAGGAACGGGTCGGAAAGCTCCGAACTCACCACGCTCGTCGATTGCGTAGTTTGTACCGGCGCTCCGCCAACAGAGTCCAAAAGGGCATCTGCACCCGTCGAAGCGGCCCTGAGATTCCAAGGGCTAACCAATAAAGCGAAAGCAATTAGCCGTGTCATCCATCAACCCCCAAACAAATAGCCAGCCTGGACATAGCCCAGAATGTTATGGCCCCAACCGGGCGTCTTACTGCGAAGCTCATTAAAGAAGTAATCTTTGAAACCCACGCGAAGATCGAAGTTACGGCCAAACCACAGCGCAAGCCCGACGTCTGCCACGGCAGCGAGGCTGCGCCCTTTGTCCATGACCGCAATGCCGGGCCCTAAGGCGATGTACTGGTCGAAATAGAAGACCTGGTCCATGCTCAGGCGAAACTTGCCGTAAAAGAGGTTGTAACCGAGCTGCAAGTCGCCGCGGTATTTCACCACCGTGACATCCGGCACACGCGCGAGAATGCTGTCGGCATCTTTGCCGGAGACAGTCAGATCGTTGAAGACATAGTTCCCCGAGAGCCCCACGAACCACCGGTCCGAAAGATAAAACCGGTACGAAGCATCGATACTCGTCGAAATCAGGAAACTATCGGGCGTGAAGTTATTGCCTCCGCCTAGCGCGAACTCATGCCGGAACCGAAGCGGCACATAGCGGTTTTGGACCGCGTAGAGCTGTTCGCCCGTGACGCCTGCAGGTGCCTGGTTGCCCGGCGTCTGAAGAGCGGAGAGCTGATCTTCGAGAGAAGGCGCCGCAGCCTGGGTCGGCGTTTCGGCCGCCTGGAGCTGCAGTGCAATGCAGAGAATGCTGAACGCGAGTAGTTTTCTCATTGTTCCACCAATTCTGTGAGCCATTTCTTCACGATGCCCCGGTCTGCCGGAACGTTTTGAAGGTCGGAGAATTCAAAACCAGCGACGATGATTTTCCCGCCGTTGGAGCGCTTGCACTCCCAACCCACCGGAATATCCGTTTCGCCGGTCTTCTGCAGAACCCAGAGAGGATCGCAGTCGGAACCGGTGAACTCTACGGCAACGGGCTGGGCCGAAGCGGCCGTGCGTTTGCCGAGTAGAGTGAGCGGGCTCGAAGGCGACAAGAGCGTCGATTGCGTGTGCTTTGCGAAGTCATAACCCGCAAGGTTCGCAACCTTGGGCCCAGCCTTGATCCCGAGTGCCGTCAGCTCGTCTTTCAACGCGCCTTGGAGACTATCAAGTAGCGGCGTGGCCACGATGATGTCTTTCACCTGCACGACTAGCTTCTCCAGCTGTTTAACGACCGAAGGTTCATTCAAGGCAGTCGTTCCGACGTACGCCGTCTTTCTCAAGACCAGCACGCGCGGGTCATTGAGTTGAAGAACTGGGTTAGCCGGCTGCACAGAATCGAAGAAATCCATGGTCGCTTTGACTTCGGCATCGTTCGGACTTTCGCCGAAGAGCACCACCGAAGCCCAGGTCCCTGGGAGCACTTCGTAAAGGAAGCTTTCCGTTTGCTGCGCGCCGTACACCGAAGTTGCGGTCACCGAGAACTGCTTAAGCCCCGGCTTCTTGCCTTCAATGGTGAGCATGCCGTTTTCCCATGTCACTTCATCAGAAGCTGCATCAGGACTGATCTTCACGCTGGGTGTGGAGTTCAAGAATTCGCCATCACGCACCCGCAAAGGAACCTGTAAGGTTTCGCGTTCTTTGATGTAACGAACTTCACCGAGCACTAACGCCGAGCGATCGATCGTCGGAGGCGCGTGTGTCTCTTGTTCGAACTTCACCGTCACTGTGCGCGTATCGCAATTCGTCTTGTAGTAGCGGTTTGCGTACACACAGGCGCGGATTGAAAGATCATGGCTCGTCCCGATCTTCTCTGGCGGGATCTGGACCCAGCGAACGGAAGAAACGATCGAGGGGTTGATGCCTCGAGAAGTATCGCCGTCATCCTCAGACTCGGTCGTGAGTTCCATCACGCCGAAGTCGGGTTTGTTGACGATGGAAAGAGTCGGAACCCCTTCCCCGTTCGGATCTTCCGCACTGACCGTGAAGGTCACGCTCGTGCCTTGGGTGATCTGCTTCGGAGCCAGGATTTTGGCCTTCTCGCGCACGTCTTCGACGCGCCAGGTGACTGGCCCACCGACAGCCGTACCGCGCGGGGCGAAAACCTGAACTTTGATCTTCGTGTCTTTGTAGACTCGGTAAGTGGAAAACGAATTGAACACATCCACTGCTTGGTAAGGCGGTGTGTATTTGATCGTGAACTTACCCTGCTGCGTGAGATCGTGGTGGATCTCAGCTCCCACGGGCAGGTTCTGGACTTGGAGTTCAAACGGGCCGTTGGGAAAGTCTTCGCTTTCCACTTCGATCGTTTGCTCGAAGGGTTTGCCTTCCGTCAGAGTAAGGGGATCCTTCGGTAGGTTAATGGCCGTAGTCCGAGGCACATCGTGCACTACCAAGAGCGTGTGATGGTATTCGACAGTCGTCGGATTCTCGGAGCTCGCTAAAACGAACTCCAATGGGTACGTCCGTATCGTCGTTTCAAGATTGCGGGGATCATTAGCCGCCTCGAAATCCGCAACCCAGTGGACCGTCATGGTCTCAGGTTCGAAGATAGCCCCATCCGGAAGCCCCTTGTGAGTGACGACCGGGCGCCCCGGAGCCGGCACGGAGGGTTTTAAGGGCAACTCTAGCGTCGCGCCTTCCATTAGATCCACCGATTGCGGCAGATCCATCGTCAACGGAGGCATGACGGGTTCGGCTTTCGGCGGTTCGATTTGAACGACACGACCGCGCCCACCTTCAAACGGGTTTTGTTTGCAACCAGCGAGAAGTACTACCGCCAAGAGGCCTAGTTTCAGCAGTTTCATATCCGTTTTCTCCCAGAATTACCCGTTCACCGGCCGGAGCAAGAAGGGGTAACTCACCTTCACGTTGACTCCACCGATTGGTTTTGGAAAATCCCAACCCATCATCCGCTGTGCGATGCATTCAGGAACTTCCGCATCTCCCAGACTCGATTTCGCAGGCTTTGCAAAATTCAATTTGCCCGTGCCACCGATTTCGAAAGCCATCAGCACCTGGCCCGCCATCGCCGGGTTGCGCCGCAAGCCCTGTTCGTAGCAAGCGCGGACTTGGCTCAAGTATTTCGCAATGGTTGCTGCGATGACGGCTTTGTCCAAGCCCCCT
>JAIEOG010000215.1 GCA_019750655.1 bacterium | reverse complement strand
CGGAAGTGCAAAACTTACATTTGCCGCATTCCGGAGTGTAGAGAGGGATAACGGTGTCGCCCGGCTTGAGCGACGTCACACCCGGCCCGACTTCCACCACCACACCGGCGCCTTCGTGGCCCAAGATGGCCGGGAAAAGGCCTTCCGGATCGGCTCCCGAAAGCGTGTAGGCGTCGGTATGGCAAACGCCGGAAGCGGCGATGCGCACCAATGCTTCACCCTGCTTCGGCCCTTGGATTTCAATTTCTTCTACTTCGAGCGGCTGTCCCGCGCTCCAGGCGACTGCGGCAATAGTTTTCATGGGGGCGTTGTAGCACCCTTAAAGCAGTAGCGAAAGCCCTTGAACCTTGGCGAGCGCTTCGTAAATGACTAGCACTTGGTCAGCGGTTTGCGTCGGTACGTGGAGCGTAACGGCCACGTGATTTCCGCTGGTGGACTCGCGCACGGTGAAGCGGGGATCTTGGGTACTGCCCGCTGCTTGCCGAGCCGCTGCCACGACATGCGCTACGAAATCCGTGCCATTCCCAATCGCTTTAAAGACGAAGTCGGTCGGAAACTCGTGGGTCGATTTAATTAACTCAAGAGGTGGCAAAGGCATCGCGAACTCCTGCGCTGGCTCATAGCACAGATTCAGCGCGGGACGCCATAGAGCTTGTGGGCGGAATCATCCATCACATTCAGACGGACCGCCGAGCACGGGATTCCCGATTGCGCGAGTTCGTGGCGCACACTCCGCACATGCCCATGGCGATCGTCGACAAAAAAGACGTGCGACGGCGGCACTTCCGCCGATAGTGCGAATTCCCGTAGCACAGGGCCCTTCTCTCCGAGAGGTCCCATGTACAAAACGCCGCCATGGTAAGCGCCTCCGCCCGACCACGTTTTTTTCAATGCCGTGGCAGCAAGGTCAATTCCAACGGAAAGCAGCTGCGCTCTGGTGGGCTCCGCGAAAACGCCGGTCCGGCAAGTGAGCCCCATGATTAAAGCGGGAGAGGCTTGCCAGTTCCGAAGCCATTCGGGCGACCGCTCTTCCACCGCTACCCAGCGCACTGTTGCACCGACTTTTTCCCAATCGGCATTGGCGGCGAGAATCGCTTCAGCTTCGGGCAAGCCTGTTTGGATGTGGCGTTCAATACACGCCTCGTACCAGGGTTCACTGCCGAAATACTCGGAGCTGCGAAGCAAAGTATGGTCGATATCTAGAACAATCCAAGCCCCCTTCCCCACGCGGCGTGCGGCGGCAAAGACGGGTTCGAGACTCGAGACTTCTTCTCCTAAAGTGTGCGGCATGCGCCCGTTATACAACGGCGCGCGTGGGCTTTCCACAGCCCAGATTTGCAGGCACGGCTTCGTGGATTTTCGCTGGTAAGGAGAGCTGGAGATTGCGCATTAACTCTTCGAATTCCTCACGAGATCTTCCCTGTGGGATCCGTAGATTGAATTTCTTTTCCATTCCAATGGTCGAATGGGTTTGCCCTCGGTAATCGTGTGCCGGGTACACCATTGTATCGTCGGGCAGCGTGTACAACCGGGAGTGGATGCTCTCGTAAAGCCGCTGGGGCGAACCTTGCTGGAAATCGGTGCGGCCATTCCCACGGATTAAAAGTGCATCACCGGTAAAAACACGCCGGCCCCAGACAAAACTTAAACAACTATCCGTGTGCCCAGGCGTCGCAAGTACACGCAGACGCTGGCCGCCCATGGAGAGGACTTGGCCTTCTTCGAGCGCGATATCGGCGCAGTCCACTTTTGCGGAACGGCTCACCGCTGTTTTGGCCAACGTTCGTCGGCGGATTTCCCCGGCCGCGGTCACATGATCCGCATGGATATGGGTATCGATCGCGTATTTCAGGTTGAAGTCCAGCTCCTCTACCAAACGCAGATCACGATCGATCGTTTCCAAAACCGGATCGATCAAAAGCGCATCGCGCGATTGCAAGTCGCCGATCAAGTACGTGTACGTGCTGCTTTGCGATTCAAAAAGCTGGTAGAAAACCGCGCCTTCCATAGAAACCCCCGAACTCTTTTTACCAAAACTCTCGGATCGAGTCGTGATAGAAAGAGTCACGGGTCGGGGGAAAAGGTGTGTAAATTTTTCATGGCTGCCATGTGCGGCCTCGCTCTGTTTTCTTTTTCTGCTTGGGGAACGACTCCCAAGACCATTCAAGCCATCGATGTCGAAGGCCTCAGCGATAGTGAGCTAAGCTTGCTCGCAAGCCTCATGGGAGTAGTCGCGAAGACCTCTCCGGAGATCTACCTCGCGCCTCGGAAGAAGACAGCCAACCCCGGCCCGTCGTTTTGGCTAGAGCTCTACCTCAAAGACGATCCTGCGCGCACTGTGCAGTGGAACGATCACCTAATGCTGTTCGTGAAAGACTATGCCTCGAAACTAAAAGGCTATGTGCTCTACGGACCAGGCACCGAAGGCTTGAATGCCGCTACTTCCCTGGCGGGTGTCTTGGATGCGGTAGTGGTTAACGAGCACACCGAAGCGATGGCGCTCTATGCGGGGCTCAAGCGCCTGGCCGATACACGCGGCAAAACAGACTCGTGGGCGTGGAAACAGTACGGGCCGCGATTCAATCGCAAAGTGATTGCGAGCCTGAACCCAAACATCGCTCTTGCGCTGCGCGATTACACTATTTTCCAAAAAGCCTTTGTTTATTACGAATCACCCTACGCCTTGGACTACTTGGGAGCGCAGCTGCCCCACTCCCTAGTTTTCGGCTGGGGCGCGAGCGAGTTTGTATTTTTCCAAAACGCTTCAAAGAAAAATCTGCAAGCGCTCGCGTCGGATTACCTGCATAACGCTTCCGTGCTTTCGCAGTGGACCGTCGCCGTTCCGCCGCAAAAAACCCATGTGGATCTCCCGCTCGAGCCTGAAGACAGCGTGCATTACGTAGCTTTTGTCATGAGCGACGGCGACAACCCGCAGTGGCTCACCAATACTTTCGCCTTTGACCAGAAGTGGTGGGCATCTCCCCGCCGCGGGACGTTCACGATGAACTGGGATCTCAGCCCCGGCTTTATTGATGTGAGCTCGCTGACCTACCGTTACTTGCACGAATCAGCGAGCCAGGGCAGTGCGAAAGACTATTTCGTCACAGCGCATGGCGTGGGTAGTGATTACCCCAGCGAAGTGCCCGACCTGCGGGGAGCGCTCGCACAAACCGTGGGGTATATGCAGAAAACCGATCAAAGCATGCTTTCGATCTTGGACAATCGGTGGGATCCGAAAACCATCGATACCATCCTAGAAACTCAGAGCATCGAAGGCGTGATGTTCAAGTTCAATGGCTGCTGTGGTTACAAAAGCCGGGATGGCAAGGTGTATTGGCACAACGGCAAACCTGCCATCGCTGTGAAATACAGCCTCTGGGAAGGCTACGACACCACCGACGATATTGTGGCAGGACTGAATGCGTCCTCGCGCCGACCCTTGCTCGACGATGACGCCTATTCTGTGGTGAACGTGCACCCTTGGTCACCTGACCCGATGGAGAACGTCGCGAAAATCGTAGCGCGGCTAGATTCCCAAGTGCGCGTCGTGACGCTCGAGGAACTCGTTCTTCGACTTCGGGCCAACCGAACGCCGAAGCCGTAAGTTGACCGCCGGCGCCACACCAGTTACGAAACTGGTATGCGCGCATTGGAAAAACACCTCGAGACCAAAAAACACATTATTTGGGACTGGAACGGCACCCTGCTCGATGATGTCGACATGGTTGTGGGGGCCATGAGCGAGGTGATGGAGCGGTATGGTATGGGCGCCCTGACCCGCGAGGCTTACACCGAACTATTTGGTTTTCCGGTATCGAAGTACTACGAACGAATCGGTTTTGATTTCACGAAGACCCCCTTCGAGGAGATCTCCAAGCAGTTCGTGCAAAACTACATGCGCGATATCTGGGACTGCCGCCTCCATGAAGGAGTGGCGGGCTTCCTTTCGGATATGAAGACGCAGGGGCGCTCTCAATCCATTCTTTCCGCCGCTCACGAAGACTCGCTTCACAAACACCTGAAGCACTTTCAAATCGAAAGCTATTTCGATCGTGTTTATGCATTGAACGATCACAATGCGGTGGGAAAGCTCGAACGCGGGCGCCAGCTGCTAAAAGACTGCGGCTTTTCGCCTGAAGAATCCGTTCTGATTGGGGATACGGATCACGATTTGGAGGTTGGACAGGAGCTCGGAGTGGACGTCGTCCTACTAGGAGATGGCCACCAAGCCCCCACCCGACTTTCAGCAGTGCACCACACGGTGGTGATTCAAAGGGGATAGGCACCTTTAACTGGCACCTTTTAACTAGCTACTAGCCACTCGCGGCGAGAGACGCCCAATGCGCGGTGCTCTTCCCACCGAGACGCCACTTCTTCCCAATTGACGATCTTCCAGAAACTCTCAATGAACTCTGGCCGCCGATTTTGGTGCTTCAGGTAGTACGCGTGCTCCCATAGATCGAGCACTAACAAAGGAGTCAGCCCGTGACTCAACGGGCTTTCATGATCTTTCGTCGAGAACACGCTTAGCTGGCCGCGCTTATCCGCGCAAAGCCATGCCCACCCACTGCCAAAGTGCGAGGACGCGACTTCGGTGAAACGTTTTCGAAATTGCTCGTAAGACCCAAAGTGCGGAGAAAAAACTTTCAGCAAAGTTTCCGGTGGATCTTGTTGCACGGGTGAGAGGACGGTCCAAAACAGCGAATGGTTCGCGTGGCCCCCGCCCTGGGTCCTTACCGCTTTTCCTAATTTCGGCGGCAACTCATTGACGCGGATCAGAAGCTCATCCACTGGCCAATCGATGTCTGGGTATTCTTGCAGCGCTTCGTTGAGTTTATCTACATACCCGCGGTGGTGCCCTTGGTGGTGGATGAAGAGGGTCTTCTCATCCATAACGGGTTCAAGGGCGTCATATGCGTAGCGTAAACTGGGGAGATGGTGGCGATCCATGAGGCCTTCCTTTCAAATTCTCTTTGAAAGTAATGCAACTTAGATGCCCGCAATGCAGACTCTACTTTTTGTCGGGCGCGCTAGGTGGAAGACTGAACTCCAAAACCAAAGGCGTTTTGCCCTTGGCGCCTTCGACGCGCACCAGCGCTTCTGCGCCTTCACGCTTTTGCAAATTGGCTACTGCTTGCCTGGTTTGCGAGCTCCCTTTAACCGTGACCTCGGTTTTGATCACGATGGTGTCGTCAAGGGTGCCATCGGCAGTGAGGCGAAAACGGTAATTCTCCCACTCAAACTCCGTGGGCGTTCCACCAATCACGACTTCTTTCGGCTTTTTTCCACCGTAGGTTACATGCACACGATCCACAGAAAATGCGTGCGCACTACCAATCAGAACCCACAACATGGCTATCATCATATGTAACCTCCCGAGGGCCTACGATGCTCCCCTTCTGAGCAGCACCGTCCCACGTACTTAATTCATGGCGAACCCCGCGGCAAATACCCCCCGACCGCAGCAGACGCTCCAGTGGAAAGCCAGAAGCGAGCACCACAAAGTGGTCATGCCCCTGCGGAAACGTCGTCACATTTTGCCGCCCGAAGAGCGAAACCAGGCAAGTTTCGTATCGGCGATAGTCGTTCTCGCTTCGAGGGTTCGCGCTGAAATCGACATAGTAACGGCCCGTCTTTTGCCGACTCAAGTCGCCGTTTCGTATTGCCTGCTGAGCGCGATCCACAGTGGTCACGGAGAAAGCATCTCCGGGCCTTTCCACTCGGCGGCATTTCAATTCCTTCCCCACAGCATCGGAGGGCCGCGTCGTAGCTAAACACATAGTATAGGCCATCCGAGAAGCCGTCGTGCAGGCGTCATCCTGAGTTAAGCGCAACGGAGGCACGGTTGCATCCCCCGTTAATTTCGTGATGTCCGTTTCACACTGCATCACATCCAACGGGACTTCATGGGGGCAGCTGGTGAGAACTTTGCCGTTACAATTTTGCACTGCTGCTTTGCGCAGATTCGGCTCCAGCTGGCTACCGAGTGCTACACACTTGGGCTCTCTTTCGACCGGGGCCAGATCGCTCATGCAATGTTCGAAATCCAGATGCGCTTTTGCAAAACACGCGCTGTATCCAAAGGCCGTTACTTTATCGCTCGAGCACAGCATGGGGTCGATTTCTAACCTTGAAACAACCGGCTTGGGCCGAAGACACTTATTGGTGAGGTATTTCTCTTCGCACTGACGGTATTTTTCTGGGTAAGGCAATGGATTGAAATAAGACAGAGCGCCACTCGTCGCCTGGATGGAAGGCCCACGAGCTGGTTGCTGCGGGGCCAAAGTCGGCGGCGTGACAGGGCGTGCGCTCCCAGGGCGAGGAACAAGTCTTGGCATTCCAAACCGGCGAGTCGAGTTGTGGCTTCCCTGTACGGGAGGTTGCGCCTGAGCGGGTTGGCCCGCGTCTTCGGAAGATTGCGACGGTGCCGGTTGCCGCGCCGTCTCTTCGCTTTGTTGCCGCCCCCTAAACCAACGCCGAAAAATAAACGCATGGCTTTCCGTGCACTGCAACACGATTAGGAGCAGCAATAGTGGGCGCATTCGGAAATTGTACCATGGCAAAATGCCAGTTTTTCAATGGGTTAGAAATTTTGTGGCCCGCTTCATAATTGCCACATAGTTGGCTGCTACCCTGAAAGCTATCCGGTTTTGCTCGCGTTTTTACACGTTCCGGGGGGATTTAACGTGATTAGGAATTTCGTTCTGCTGCTACGCGCCTTAGCGTTAGTAGCTGGTTGCAATACTTCTCGCATCCCAAATCAATCGAATCTCAAACAAGGCGATGGCTCTCCGCCGGATTTCTCCAATACCGATGCTTCAGGTTTGGATTCTGGGTACGCGCGCGGCCTCGCTTCCGTTGTCGAAGCGGGCGAACAGAACTTCGTGGTTTATTCCGAACGTTCCTCTGAAAGCGAAAGACACGTGACCGTCCGCATTTTCGATCGGCTCTTTAAGAATTCTCGCACCATCAACATCACAGAGCCCAGCGCCGGCGTGAAATGCTACCTGCCCCAGCTGGTGGCTCGGGAAAAACGCTATTACGTCACCTATACCTGCTCGCGCCCGAGCTTCAGCGCGCAAAGCCAAGTTTACTTGCGCATTCTCGACGAGAATTGGGCGCCTATTGCAGAAATGCCCTTCTACGAGAATGAAGGTGGCTACGACTCAAAGCTGATCTTTTTCAAAGAGGCGGATGGAAAAGAATCCCCGTACCTCACCTACGTCTCTAACGACCAAGGTGTCTTAGTCCGCCAATTGGACCGCGAAAGCTTTGCTCCGGTTGCGGAAGTGGTTGCCTCGAGCAAGCTCTCCGTGCCTTACAAAACTTCCTCTCCCTATCTTTTTGTAGATGGGAACGGTCGTCTCGCGCTGAGCTTTATCGGCATCTACGAAAACCAGAAACAAACCCTCTCGCTGACTTTCTAGTTCCCTGCTACGCGGTCCGTCGTCTATTCTTTGCGACGGAGGATCGCCATGAAACTAGCACTCACCTTTTTGTTTAGCTCTTCTCTCTTCGCTGCTCCGTCTTTGAAAGTATCCAGCCATACGCTCAAAGCCGGCACTCAGATGAACGAAAGCCAGGTTTTTAATGGCTTTGGTTGTAAAGGCGAGAACATCTCTCCCGATCTCACTTGGTCAGGCGCCCCCAGTGAAGCCAAAGCTTTTGCTGTCACCATGTACGATCCCGACGCGCCCACAGGGAGCGGTTGGTGGCATTGGACTTTATTTAACATTCCGTCGACGGTGAACTCACTGGAAGCGGGAGCCAGCTCACCAAAAGCTTCTCTGCCGGCCGGCGCCATCGAAGCGCGGACGGATTTTGGCAAAACAGGTTACGGCGGTCCTTGCCCTCCGCCCGGCAAACCTCACCGCTACATTTTCAAAGTTTATGCCCTGAAGGAACCGCTGCCGCTCGACAAAGAAGCGTCCGGCGCAGCCGTGGGTTTCTACGTGAACCAGATGAAACTGGCCGAAGGCACGCTCGAAGCGAAATACGGTCGGAAGTAGTCAGGGATTTGCGTGATCTTGGATCACGAGGTTCGCGAGATAGTCCGTGATGTCGCGCATCGACACCACGCCTTCGCTATTGCCGTAAGCATCCGCCACTACCAAGTGGCGGAACTTGCCATCTTTCATCTTCATGAGCACATCCCCCACAGAGGCTTGGCGCGTCACGCTCACTGGATTGGGCGTCATGAGCTTTGAGACTGGAGTGGCTTTGGCATCCACGCCACTCAGTGTGACTTTCTTCAAGACATCGCGCTCAGTGAAGATCCCTACGGCTTTTTTCTGATCCAGCACCAAGATGCAGGTACCAGCAGCGCCCTGGAGCAGCTTCGTAGCTTCTTCGACCGACGCCGCGGGGGAGCACCCGGGAACAGCCTTCGATAGAGAGAGATCCACAATGGAGCGTTTCAAAACCTCCTTAAGCTGCAGCATCATAGGAGAGTCCTTTCGTTGGGGGGTCTTAGGATTCTACCAAGCCAGACGAGATTGTGCTATTCCCTGCGCGATGTCTAAAACGCCCTGCACCGTATGCCAGCTCCCGCGCGCGGAATTGACCTGTGGCTTGTGCCTGCAGCAGGTTTGCAAGAAATGCTCTGAGAAGCTCAAGCCCGCACGCACGGAATTTCTCACGCCCACACCTCCCGAGCTCGCCCATAGCCTTTATTGCGGCCGTTGCTTTGATGCCAAAGTCGCTCCAGAGCTAGCGCGTTATGATTCCTGGATGGAAAAGGCCCGCCAAGTGCACGTTTATTCCAAACACCAGAGCGAAGAAACGCGGCTGATGGATCGCTTAGAAAAACCTTTGCGCATCGAGGGCGGCAATGACCGCGCGGAAACCTTGCTTCGTCTTGCGTTTCTGGCGGTGCAACGTGGCTTCACCACACTCATCGATGTAGATATCCGCTCCGAAAAAGTCCGCAATGGCGGCTACCAAACGACCTCGTGGACCGGGACGGGTATTCCCACAGATGGATGAACGCCTTGAAAAAACGCGGGCCTGGGTGCAGTCCACGGTAATTGGCCTGGGGCTTTGCCCTTTCGCCGATAAAGTCTCTCGCTCGGGACGCCTGCGCTATGAGATCTCCGAAGCTACGGGTGTCGAGGATCAACTAAAGGCAGCGGTGGATTCGCTGATTTCCCTCTCAGAAGCGTCGCGAGAAGAGACGGAAACCACTCTGCTGGTTTTTCCCCACGCGAGCGGGGAATTTCCCGAGTTTTTAGATTTCGTGGAAACGGTCCGGAATCTTGCTCGGCAACTGGGCCTCCATGGCGTTATCCAAACCGTCCCTTTTCACCCTGGGTTTCATTTCAAAGGCACCCCCCCGGAGCTGCCCGAAAACTACACCAACCGCTCCCCTTTCCCGATGCTCCACTTGCTGCGAGAACAGAGCATTTCCGAACTCCCGCTAACTGAGGAAGAGCTGCTCCAGATCCCCGTGCGCAATGCCACCCGATTGCGTGAACTAGGCCTGAAGAAAATCCTCGAAACTTACCGCTTAAATAGCTGATTTAATGAATCTTAACCTCGGCCTCTAGGGGCAGTAGTTGCACGCGTTTCGCCAGGCGTGGTATTGCCTTCCCCCTCAATAGGAGCCCCATGAAAAACGCGGTTTTGACCCTCGGCCTCGCAGCCCTAATGGCAGTCCCCGTGCGCGCAGATGAACCAGCGCCCACTCAGGCCCCTGCTGTCGCCGAAGCCGCAAAACCTGCCGTCGTGGCTCCGCCGGCTAAACCTGGGATGACTCAGCGCCAGCTAACCAAATGCGGGTTTGCCATCCTGTTTGTCGGCGTTGCGGCATTTTATGCAGGCGGTTACTTTGGAATGCGGAGCATGGGTCAGAAGCTCACTCCGATCCCTCCCGCGGAGAAACTAACGTTCCTCGGAGTAGACCCAAACAGCAGCCGATTCGCCGTGCCTTCCATTGAGATGCCCTATGCCATCACCTCCTCCGGCACAGTAAGAGACTTTTCAGGAGCCACCCTTCCCGATTCAGACGACACCATCGCAATCGCAGATCTTCGCCAGGCGCTTTTCCGTGCCGATAAATACGGCCACCTGTATGTCTACCGCCCCACGTATAGAGAATGGCTGAAACTAGAATCCCCCGGGTTCGTCGACTTGGCGGACACCAAAACCGGCGTCATTGGTATCACGCAAAACGGTTCGGTTTACCTGATGCAAGAGCTCACGGGTAAGCGCCTAGATGTCGATGATTCCGGCGTTTCCTGTGATGGCAACGCGCTTAAGTTCGTCCACCAAGGCGATGGGTTTAAGAACCTGGTTTCTTACACGGAGCCTAAAGGCTCTCGCGCTAGCGCTGTTTACGCCTTAGGGAAGGATGCTCTGTATTTCCACGAGAGTGGCCTTATCGAGAAGTACGCCGCCGGCAGCCCCGAGCGTGAAGAACTTTTGGAAGTTGAACTTCAAATCAAACAAGAAGAAGAAGCCGCAGCCAAGCAAGCCGCAGAAGCGGCTGCAGTGCCTCAGGCTTCTCCCGAAGCGCCCAAAACAGAGTAATTATTCTTCCTTTTCGAAGGAGTACTTTAAGGAATCGAGCGCTTCGCGAGCGATCTTCTTCGAAGCTTCTGAGTTCTTTTGATTGCGAAGCGCGTGGGCCAAGCTCCCCATCGCTTTTCTCTTGTCCGCTTCGTCCGCTTTGGTGACACGGTAGATGGGCACATCGGCAGTAACCTTAATCTGCTTGCACTTCGCTTCTTGTTCGCAGCGCTTAGCAACATTGTTTTCCATCCAGTCGTAGCCGAGCTTAGCGCCTTCGAATGGAATAACCATCATCCCGATCAAGGTGGGCTCTGGAACTGCGGAAGTCTGGATCTGCAGGACCACCGCGTGCTCTTCACCATGAACCCAAGCCGTACCAGCCATGAGCTTGCCGTCTGGGCTGATCGAGTTCAAAGACGAAACGCGCCAGTCACCGTACGCAGGATCCAAGAGAGAGTTGATGCTGCGCATGCCGTTGATGGGATCGTAGAGAAAAGCACCCGACTCTGAAGAATCCCCTACAATCCAGCCATCACTCGAAATCCCGCGCGCCGTCGAAGACGAGTCGGTGGAAAGAAGCTTTCCCAACTCGAGCATAGTTAAGGTGTTTACGTCGAACGAACTAGCTACGCCGTGGCTGCCACCGGCGGCGACACCCGAGTCATTGTAATCGAAGGGGATGAAAGATCCGGTGGATGTCCGGATACCACTAGCCGCGGAAAAATAACCCGAGGCTCCATCATTCTCTGTTCCTACCACCCCGCCTGTGGCGCCAACAGCCACGGCTCTTGTGTCTGCGGTCGGAAAACGTACGGTAGGTGCGTTCGTAAGAGCATTCCAACGAATCGAACGATCTGCGGTGCCGTCTTCCCGATAGCCCACTACGAGACCACCGACGTTCACGCTAAGAGCGGCTCCCTGAAAAGTAGGATCGAGCAAAGTGATTCCACCGGACTGCGTCCAGGAGAACGCTTGGCCACCGGTCTGTCCAACGACTTTACCGCTCGAGTTGATATCGTAACCAAAGGTCGTGCCACCGGAAGGGTTGATGTCCACCATCCCCGCAGTGGGAGACCAATAAAATCCGTGGAGCGTCCCACCGAGAATCGACGAATAGCCAGTAACCAAACCGTTGTTCGTGATGGCGGTCGCGGTGCTGTAGCCGCCTCCGAGAGTTCCGAGATCTTCGAGTTTGAAGAGATCGGCGCGCGCACTGGAAACTACAACTGCTGCCAAAACCCCGAGGGCTAGGCGAAACGACCGTAAGAACATGGGTACTCCTGAGGCCACGGTCTTACCTCTAGTCGATGCCGCACCGCAATATATAGAATGGTCGCGCTCGCTAATGCCAGAAGATGTGCTAAGGTGCGCCGCTTGAACGCGAGAACTTTCCCCATCCACGCACGCACTTTAAGCGGACTCGAGGGCGTCTTAGCCGAAGAACTCCGCGCATTGGGCGCCCAGAACATCGTCCGCGGCAATCGGCTGGTAACGTTCGAGGGTGACCTGCGGATGCTCTACACCGCTTGTTTGTGGTGCCGGACCGCCATCCGCATTTTGCGCCCCATCGCTGCCTTCCCGGCGGAAGACGAACGGACTTTCTACCAGCACATCCAAATGATCGATTGGGAGTCTTGGCTCAACGTGCGCGGCGCCTTTGCGATTGATGCGCATGTGCATTCCTCGTTTACGACGCATTCACTTTTTCTCGCGCAGTTGGCGAAAGATGCCATTGTTGACGGCTACCGCGATCGTACCGGGCACCGTCCCAGTGTCGACCTAGAAGCCCCCGATCTCCGGGTGGTGATTAGCTTGTACCGCAACCAAGTGCAGGTTTTTGTCGACGCCTCAGGAGATTCGCTGCACCGGCGCGGTTACCGCACTGCCATCGGGCAGGCGCCTTTGAAAGAAGTTCTGGCGGCAGGCATTCTGAGGCTAGCGGGATGGAATGCAGACGCTCCACTTCTCGATCCGATGTGCGGCTCGGGAACATTCTGCGCGGAAGCCGCTTGGATGGCGACCAACACAGCTCCGGGATTGCTGCGCCCACGCTTTGGTTTTGAAAGCTGGAAAGATCACGATCCTATTCTTTGGATGCAACTCAAGAAGGCCGCACGCGAGCAAATTCAGCCATCGCGTGTGCCGATTTTCGGAATCGATATCGATCCCGAAGCGATTGAAACCGCACGTCAGAATCTAGAACGCGCAGGCATCAAAAGCGCGGTTCAATTGGAGGTCGCCGATTTTTTCAAGTGGAGTGGCAAACCCTCCGTCCCAGGAGTGATGGTCATCAACCCTCCCTACGATGAGCGGCTCGCCATCGACAATATCGCCGAGTTTTACCAGCAGATGGGCAATCGCCTGAAAGAGGAGTACGCCGGTTGGCGCGCCTTCGTTCTCACTGGGAACTTAGAGGCCGCGCGGTACTTTGGATTGCGCAGCGACCGCAAACAGATCCTTTATAACGGCCCGATGGAATGCCGGCTGATGGAATTTGAAATCCGCGAAGGCGCAGTTCTGAGGACTTCCGAACCCACGCCGATTCCGCCACACTGGAAGCAACGCGCAGAAATTTTCAGCAATCGCCTGCGAAAGAATGCAAAACACCTCGCTCGCTGGACCAAGAAAGAACTGGTCACCAACTGGCGCGTTTACGATTGGGATATTCCCGAATTGCCTTTTGTCGTCGAACGCTACGGCGATCGTGTGCACCTTCTTGAGACCCCGCGCAACCTGGATCATTCCCCGATAGAGCATGTGCAGTACTTAAAGCTCATGGCATCGACAGCCGCTGAGGTTCTGGGCGTCCCAACGGAGAATGTACATGTCCGTAAGAAGCGTGCTCCGTCGCGGGGTGAGGGATTTGAAACAGAGCCCCCAACAAAGCTGGTGGAAATCGCGGAAGGGGAATCCCGTTTCTGGGTAGATATCGAAGCGAGTTTCGACCCCGGATTGGATCTAGCATTGCGTAAGCTCCGAGACAGCCTCCGGCGCGAATGCCGCGGAAAAGATTTTCTCGATCTTTTCGCATCCACCGCCACCTTAGCGGTTGCCGCTGCTACCGGCGGCGCCAAGTCCACGGTCTCGTTAGAAACCTCACGGACACGCGCAGACTGGGCGAAGAAAAACTTGGCGCTCAATGCATTGGGAGCACCCCACCACCGTGTTTTGGAAACCGATGCCTGGGAATTTCTGGAACACAATAGCAGCCGCTTCGACGCAGTCGTCTGTTTTCCACGACAACCTTCTTCGCTAGGGGCTCTGGAGAACCTTTTAGGAATGGCGCTAGGGCGCTTGCGGGCGGGGGGGAGCCTTTGTTTTCTTACGCCGTACTTAGATTTTGAGATTTCTCAAATCGCGCGGGGGCATAACCGGTTCTCCATCCAAGAAATTACCCACCAGCTTCAGTCGCCCGACTTCGAACGCAAACCCGGCTTCCGTTGCTGGAAGTTCAATTAATCACGCTCATCGTCTTCCAACGGCCGCCGGCAAACCGTCGCCAGAAAATCACGGCTTGGGTCACTCCGTAAAAGCTCACGGCCGCCCAGGCCCAGTAGATCGCTCCCGGCCATTCGCGCCATAAGTAAGTCGGTAGCACCATCAACGGCCAAGGGAGAATCAACGCCACCGCACTCACAAAGCGCGTATCTCCGGCCCCCTTGAGCGCAAAGGAAAAGACCATGTTCACGCTGTCGAAGCAGGTGAAAAAGGCAACGTAGAGCAGCAAGTAGGGAACCATCGTGCTCACCTGACCCCACAGTGCAGCGTTCTCGGGATTGTGGAACCAGCTCAGGTAAAACCCTGGGAAGAAAACGAAGGAAACGGACATCGTAGCGATGTAAGCCAGAGCGACCTGGAATCCCGCCCAAGTAGCTTCTTCGGCTTTTGCGGGGAACCTCTCTCCCATGTGCTGGCCCATGAGTACGGAGACCGCCTGCGCAATGCCCATTGCAGGCAAGATAGAAAGCATCATCACGGTGACCACGATCCCACTTGAGGCAAGAGCCGCCGCTCCGTTTTGCATTCTTCCGACGATGATGAGGAAAACCGTGAACGCCAAACCCTCCAGCGCCCACTGCAAGCCACTCGGAACCCCAAATTTCAGAAAGCGCGCCATTAAATCGGCCTGGTAGCGCCATCCCGAACGCACTCGGTAATCCGCTTCGTACCGGCGATCGAGAATCAACCAAAGACCAAAAAGAGCGGCCAACC
>JAIEOG010000259.1 GCA_019750655.1 bacterium | reverse complement strand
ACCGCGCAAGACAGCTGTTAAACCGCTTTCTTTTCCAGACCCATGGCTTGTCGCTAGCCCAGGTTTTTGGAGACAACGGCTCCTTCCCGTTTATCGAGACAGATTACCGGAATGCGCAGGCGCGTTTCCAGAGGCCATAACACCAGGCGAGTAGGCCTCCGACAGCCGCCCAAAACTTAGTCTGCCCCGGTTTAAACTTCGGCTTCACAATTCTGTAAAATCAATAGGTTACACGCCTTTCTTAGAGGCGTTTTTAGGCCATTCTTTTGCAACTCCCCTTTCTGGGGGAAATTATGTTGTTTCGGGGAAGTAAGAGTTCCATCGCTTTTCTACTTGTCGTTCTAGCCCTTGCAGCTTGGAGCGAACCTTCAGAAGCAGGTCTATTTCGAAACCGCAGAGGTGGCGGCCTATTCAGCCGACTGCGTGCGCACTTTAGCGGTGGGCGCCGATCAAGCTGCCGTGGCGGAAGCTGCGGAAGACGCTCTAGCTGCTCTAGCGGTGGATGCGGATCGCGCTTTGGCTCCTGCAATAGCGGCACCTGCGGTTCCGGTGGAGGTTGCAGCACTGGGCGCTGCGGACTGGATAACGCGCCAGCCCCCTTCTCCGTTCAGACCCTTTCAATCCCACAGCTTGTGTCCATGCAAACGCGCTCTCCGGCGAGCGTAAATCCTCCGGGGAATATTCAGGGAGTAGACCTGGATTTCAATTTCGGCGGGATAGCAAATGCCTGCACGGGAACCCTCGTTGCAAACGAACGCGTTGGGGAAACAGAGTTCTGCTCCGTAGCCTTTCTAACGGCAGGCCATTGCCTCACCAAGAATGGAAACGCGTTCAAATCCATGACCGTAATCCTCAAACCCCGGGGCTTGGGAGAAGATTTTACCATCACCAACAAACCTGGAGGCAGCGCATCGCGGTTCTACGGATCCGTTGACTCTGGCCTCGTACGCGGCGATGTGCCGTGTGATCGCGTGGCCCGCATACCTGTCGCGACTCTCGCACTGGGCGAAAAACCAGTGATTGGTGAGCGTCTTTCCATTGCACGCCGCCAAGAGAAAGTTGTTGCTGACGGAAAGTTATATAACCCCGGCGGTGGACAAACCGTGACGGGAACATTGCAACCCAATGCTCCCGGAACGCAGTGGATGGTCGCGGGCCTTGATAAGGGCGGCATTTACGCCGCCGATTCTGGCGCCGGCGTGGAAGACGAACATGGCCATCTTTTCTCGGTCTTGTCTCGCGGGGACGCGAGTTACAAAAGCGACTTCGCCTTGGTGGACTCTCAGGTGCCTGAATGGGCGGCGAATGTCTTAAAAGGCTGGGGTATGGATCCGCGTCAGCGCAGAGATAATCCCGAGGTTCAGTCTTTCGAGCCACAACTGGCTTCGATGGCGCCCTTTATGGTGGGCACCAAACTCCCGAGACTCGTTCCTATGCGGGAAATTTCGAGCTTACAAAGCCCGAATCTCTAATTAATCGAGCGAGAATTCGCCGGCGCAGCCCGTCGCTGCTTTGAAGCGATCCACGCGCCGGAGAAGCCCCTTGCCTGCCAGGCCAAAGGTAAGGACGCGGAGCAGACGGCTTCCCAACATCGTGCGCGTGTATTTCAAGCCAGAGTTCTCCCTCCGTGCATGCGCCATCATGAGCATCGCTCCGGACCACATAATGGCTGCCACGAGCGGGCTAAACGTCGTACGCTCAAGGAACGGCTCCATGGGCGGGGTCAAAAACCAATAAACCGCCATGAAACGGTAAACCCGCTGCACGAAGGAATGCGCTTGGCCATCCTTCATCGGCTCGCTGCTTTCCGTCTTGCGGATTAGCGATTCCAACGCCGTGAGTGACATCGCAGCCGCCTTAGCCTCGTCATCCCCAGGACTCACTCGCGTCGCCCTACCCGCCGCAAGATCGATCCGGTACTTGATGGCGGAAGCCATTTTCTCCCAGATCCAGAGGTTCGTATTAGGCTTCACGGCTCCGTACTGGGCCATTTCCGCTTCGACGGCGAATTTCAGGTCACGGCCAATCGCTTCCACGGCAGCGGTTGTGCGCTCGTCCTTGCCGCTCATGAAGGGGACGATATTCGTATTGGGCCACATCCACTGAAGGTCGGCGCGACGGCTTCTACGTCCGAAAGGCATGAGGCGCACAATATCACGGCTAACAAAATCAAATAGGTAGAGGGCTTTCCCCGTTGCCCAAGACAAAAAGGTTTGGAACCCATTATCCGAGGATCGAGCCACGGCGTCCCACGAGGGAGGTTCTGGAGAGGCATCGGCATAGGAGTCCGTTAGCTCTTCAAAAGCCATCGCCGCACGGGTGGTGACTTTCTCGAGAAGCTCTCCTCGATCGTCGTCGTCAACGCTCGCATCATCGGAAAGGCGCTGGATAAAGCCAATCACGTAGCGGAACAACCGGGGAACCTTCTCCGCAACGTCCGCGTTTTCACGGAATGCTTTGAGGTCGATTTCGGTGAAGATCGTGTTTTCTTGCTGCCGGAAGGCTCGGCCGATTACAGGGATACGCTCGACCATTCCACGGAGCGAACCCACAATGCGGTTAGTCGTGCGCTGAATCAACGAAGCATCGCGCTGCATGCTCGCGTACGCATCTTCATCAATTGAATCAAATGCCTTAATGAGGCGTTTCGCCTCTGAAGCAAAAGCCGACGATGCCGTCGGCGCAAATGCCTGCGTTGCAGGCCCAAAAGCTATGCAGAATGAAAGAACAACACTTAAGACCCGCCGACTCATTTAACCGCCTCCGCCATGTCTTTCAGCAGGGCCTTTTCTGCTTCCAAACGTTCTCTTTCCGAAACCAAGTATTCTTGCAGCTCCGCAAGCTGCGTATCTAAAAGTTCGTAGTGCTGGTAGTCCGCGAGCGGCTCAGCGACGGATGCAAACAAAGTATCCGCTTGCTGCTTCGCGGCTGTTTCTTGGGCTGTAAGCCCTGCCGCACGGGCTGCATCGCGAGCGGCCAGCGATTTGCCGCGCTCTTGGAGCTTCGGCTCCGTCAAAAAGAAGAAATACCCCGCCAACGAATCGCTCGTGCCGGGCTTCCAGTTGTTCGGCTCATCAGGCGGCGTGAGTTCGTCTTCCGTAGGAATCGACTTCACATTCACCTGGAGGAAAAAATCGATCAGGTTGTTGAGGTCTGTATTGCTCAATTGGCGCAAGAGACCATTGATGCTCTCCGCTCCCGTGCGGCGCTTAGCCACGGCGTCCTGGACAAACTCCGAGAACTTTTTCTGATCTTCACTGGCCGTTTGGCTATCGCGGACCTTTTGGAGGTACCGATCAAAACAGTGCAGCACGAGGATGTAATACTTGTCTTTGCCCGTGCGGTAGGTCGTCAGCATGCTTAAAGAAAGCGGTAGCGACTCGGAAGCGTCAGAATTAGAAGCATCCAAGGTAATCGCTGGATTCTTCGTGAAGTGGACGCGCAGCATTTCACCATCGGCGAAGTCCACGCGGTGCACATGGCCTAAGCGCTGGAGCAAGTCCGCTGGCAGGGCTTTTTCCACGGCTGCGGCGAGTTCTTTTTCGAAAGCGCGGTCGCCCTCACCCACCGTGCGGGGTTGGCTTTGTTCAGTCACCAAAACCACTAACTCATCCCGGAGCCGTTCGAAGTCTTTCTCTAGATGCTTCTCGCAAAAGGTCAGGTAACGGTTTGCTTTGTCGGCTTCCAGCTCGCTCAGAAACTTGGAGGGGTCGAACTTTTGCGGCTCGCCGTAAGTATCGTTGTCTTCTAGCTTACCCGCGGCTTGCGACAAAACTCGCTTGAGCGCATTGGAGAAGCTTTTCTTCTCACCCGTCTTAAGCGCTTGGCTAGCGAGCTTGCCTAAAGCGCCCGAGGCATCCACCGCCGGCCTCTCAGACGTTCCCAGGTCCTTGCGCAGCGAAGTCACGCGCTGTGCCGCTTGAGTCTCCGCCTTCACACGAGAGCCCAGGGCATCGCGGTATTTCGATAGTGGCGCTGCCTGAAGCGCCGAACTCAGTAAGCCGATACTTAAAACTAAGAGTCTCATTGGGTAATGCTCCTCCAGAGATCCTGGATCTTGCGCTTCATCGGTTTACCTTGGAAATCGGACAGCTTTTGCAACGGGCTTCGTTGATCCGGTGCCGAAGCTGGAATTGCGAAATCCAGCGGCAGCTCTTTGCTGTACCAGTTATTCTCTCCTCGGAGCCCAAGGCGGCAATTCCACCAGGTAGAGGTTTCCGGGTCATCGCAGTCCTGTGCATAGAACGGTACGCCCTTTTGGTACATCGACACTAGAAACTGGTATTGCTGCGCGGGCTCGAAATTAAACGAGAAGCTTTTCCAAAACTCAGGGAATAGCGGGCCGCTGGCCTGGTACGTTTCGTTCAGATCGATTTGGTAGTGCTCACTATTAGCCCCAATCGCTACTTCGGCACCGCGGGTATAGAAATTCGCGGTCACACGAACATCCCGCTCCGGGCCCAAAATAGAAAAGGGAATAATGTGCTTTAACCGCAAACGGACTCGCGTGTCCTTCCAGAAGCCAAGTTCTTCCGAAGCTTGGAACTCCCGCAGGTCTTCCGTTTTCACGTTTGTCGCTTGGCCGAGCTTCGCTTTCGCATTCGCAAGGACTTCGCTCTGAGAAACCCGCGACATGGCCGCAATGAGCACTGCGCTCGCATCACTGAGCTTCAGCTCATAGGGCTTGGCGCGTTCCCCATTTTCCCCGAGCACCCAGTTGAGCGCTTCGATTTCTCGGCCAAAGCGATCGATGGGCGCGCGGAATGCGTTTGGCGTGGCTCGCTGGATGCGCCCCACCGTATGGACAGCAACATCGAGATGGTATCCGCCGCCGCCATAAACGCAGGCTGCCGTCTTGGCGCCATGCCGGAAACGCACTTGGAGATCGTATTCATTCCAAGGATCGCCCACGCTAGCGGAAGGCGCTAGCCCGTTACCATCTCCGGTCCAGCCAGAGGTGGTATTGAAAATCTGCACGCTCTCCGATTCGCCCGGAAGCAAGTCGTACTTATTGGGGAGAATATCGTAATAGCCTTCGACCGAAGGACCCCATTGCTGGATCGAGGGCCGGACGTATTCGGCGTTGAAGGGCAGAATCTCATTGGAGCAAGGGCGCGACTCGTGTTCGTCTTCGTTATGCCAGCACGAACGCATGGTGTAGGTCGTCGTGCAGTGCTCCTGGCCATCTTTATCTTTGTAGCAGGTCGTGTGTTCGTCGTAACCGCAGACAGGATCGGCGCCGTATACCCAGTCGGTCCAATCCCAGTGTTCAACCGTTTGGTAGGGGATTTGGCCGCCCCATTGGATGAGAGGCTGGTTCTGGCCGATCGCCTGCATTTTCTGCCGGTGCTCGGCCTTACCCAGTTTGCGCCACAGGTTTTCGTAGTGGCGCCATTCTTTCACATCGAACGGGATGGGCTGACGGACGTAAGTGTCTGAGTTGGAGGTGCAGCGCAACTCGTGGTTGCGCCACCGGCGGGTCTTGCCTTTCGGCAAGGGCCGTCCATTACAAACCCCTGCGCCGTCTGCCCATGCGGCTTCAGGAACCGCAAGGCAGACTAGCGACAGGACAATGAGTAAGGATTTTGTCCAACCCATGGGGCACCTCTCCTAAAGAAAGTGGGCCTTAGTTAAAGAGCCCACCGCCCCGTTTTTTGGTCTGGGCACGGAACTGGTTGTTCGGATTCACAGCATTTGCGATCTGTACTTTGATCTGCTCAGCGAGATCCAAATCATCCTGCTTCGTTTGCATGTGAGTCAACACGTTGGCGACTTGCGCTTTCAACGTGCTGCCACCGCCCAAGCCCTGCAAGGCGCCCGGACCGAATGCGGCATCGGCTTCGTCACCGAAGATCTTGCCGTAGATTTCCGGGCGGTCTTTGAACTTTTGCTTCACGGAATCTACGTCGATGGAATCCGGATCCAACGCGATCTGCAGTTTCGTGTAGTACGCAATGTTTTCCGGTGTGCTGCCATAGCGACTGCGGAAACGAGCCACCATTTCTGGTAGCGTGCCGCCGCGCATAATCAAGCGCTCTTCGTAGCAATCGGCAGCCAAGAGATTGAGCATCATCTGGCTAGCTTGGGCGAGGTTACGCTGCCCACCCAAGAAGGTGAGGAGGTTTTCGCCAGCTTGCAAGAAGCTCAAATCGCCGTCGAAGATTTTTTCCGACCGGACGTCCGCGCGGTTCAGCGCGCGGCGGTAGGCCTTTTCGATTTTGTCCATCTGGTTCTCTTCCCAGATCACCGGCTCCAACATTGCGGTCAGGGAATTGGTGGTCGAGGTCAAGACATCCAAGTGGAACCAGCGCTCTTGGTATTCAATCCCAATAGCGCCAATCGGCATGCCGTACACCGTACGGAGGTACGAACGTGTCCAGAAAGCGTCTGCGATCATTTTCGCTTCGGCTTCGCGCATCGCCTTGATTTGAGGATCGATGCTGCGGAAACGCTCGTTGTTACCATAGTCTTTGAGGAAGATCTGGATACGCTGGCGAATGAACTTCGTGTAAGCGTCCAAGGTGTCCGTGGCATTCACATCCCACATCTGCATTTCGAGGACCTTTTCACGCAGTTCTTGAAGCTGAGCGCTCGTCAAACGTGTAGCTGGTGCTTCCAAGACCAAGCCTTTGCCGCTGTTTGCGGTGATGAAGTAAGGGATATTGTTCCCCGTCATCACGTTTTGTGGAAGGTTGGAAACGAATAAGTCGATCGCAGCCACGCGGTCTTCGTAGAACTTTTTCAGTTCAACGAAGCTTACTTTTGCGTACTGAGGAACAGTGCCAACCTTTTGGCCAGCTTGATCCAGCTTGAGCTCCATGCTCGAAGGAACCATGCCCTCGGAGATAGCGGTCAACGTTAGGATGCGCGTCTGCAACAGCTGCTTCTGCACATTGTAATCGTTAATCGCTTTCAGGAAGTCCTGAGATTTGATGAAGCCAGGCGGTGTTGCGAGTACATTGCGATCGCTAATGCCTTTCAAGCCGGTGGTCGGGTCATACACATTGACCTTCAAGAGAGTCGTGAACTCCCCTTCGATTTCTTTCACGGTCTTTTGGAAATATTCGTAATCCTGATCCCGTTGTTTGAACACTTGCTGGAGGAACATCGCCTCTAGCTTGCTCTGATCATATTGATAAAAGTTATAGGCGCCCGTCGAGCTTCCGCCCGTCAGGATGCCCATAAAAGGGTTTTGAATGGTCCCTTGCGGGGCCGGTGCTGCTTGCTGAGCCCCAACCGGAGCTGCAAGACTTAGTGCCAATGCGAGCGTTAAAAATCGCGACATTCATGCCTCCAAAGCATTCGTTTCGAGGGGCGGAATAGCATGTTCAAAAGAACAGAGTCCATTGCTTTTTCGAGGGTTTGGAACCCAGGTCACAGCGCTGTAACCCCCACCGCAGCTTGGTATTGCAGAGCCTGTCCCGTTTCCGGTATAAGCCACGGCCTTATGCAGGGTTTGGTGAAAAGCGCGTATCTGTGCCTGGCCTTGGGGGTTTCTGCTTGGGGGGCGACCCTCGATCGGGAGGCCGCCTGCCGCCAAGCGATCCTGCAACCCACCCTCTCTAACATTCCGGTTCCAATGGTCGGGGAAGCCGGTCTTTTTCCGGATCTCGAGGGCGGGCGGGTGCCTGTGGCCTTTGGGGACAAGCTTTGGGCTACCGCCATCACCCATAGCGATGGGAACAGCTCTATCGCTGTTTTTGAAGAGCATCGGCTCCTGAGCACCACGGCAGCTGTGCGCATGGACACGCTAGCCATTGCTCCCTCAGGTGCGCTGGACCACGAAATGGGGATCTATACCCCTCTCTACCCTCGCGTGCATGTAGTGGTAGGCGGTGCGGATAAGGATGTCTGGGCCTACCAGTTCCTACCCAAGCGCGAAGGCGACAAGACACCGACCTTCTGGCACCGGACGGGACACCAAGAGCTTCCTGATAAGGTGGGCCAAGTATTCATGCGGCCAGCGCGCTTCGAAACCACGCCGCAATATGGGCACGTCGAAGCGCAGTTAGTGCTTGCGACGCAACCCAAGGGTCTTGTTGGGATGAAAACCTGGCGAGACACTCAGCTGCAACTATTGCCCGGGAAGAGCCACATCGATTTTGACCAACCCGTGCTCCAAGCGGCTATTCAGCCCATTATTAAAAATGCCGAGCCTTGGAAAAAGAAAGCGGTGCCGAGCTTGGAGAAGCTCGAGGACCATCTGTTGGTCGCCGTCGCAACCGACACCCAACTACACTTTGTCCGCATGGACCGGGAAAACCTGGAAGTAATTCACTCGCAACCGCTTTTTCTCAAGACCTCAGCGCTTCGTTTCTTAGGCTACCGCACGCATGTCGGTTTTCAGGAAAACTGGCTCCTACTCGCGCATGAGAACACAGTTCAGGTAGCGCGTTTCCATATCGGAGAACGAAACCTGACGTTTGGAAACAGCATGAAAGTGGATAAAAAGGTCGTCGAAATTATCCCGCAGTCGCCAGGTACCTTCTCTGTGGTTACGGAGAATGGGGATGTTTACGCGATGGGTTTAGACGACAAACAGAAACTCTATTTTACTAATTTCAAACCGACGAAAAAGAAGCCGTAATTAGTGGCGTTCCCACACATCATAAACGCCGAAGGACCTTTGGCGGATAAAGCCCTGCGCAGATAAAATCGAAGGACGGACGTACTCGTCGCGCAACCAGCCCACGACATCGACGACATAGTCGGCGGAGTTTAGCTCTTCCTGAATACGCGCGGGCGTATCGTGCCAGTTACCACGCATATCGCGTTCCAAGTACACATTGTCTGTTAGCTTCCCGGTGCCGAAGAAAGTAATCGTCGGGTCCTCCGGAGAACTGACTTTTCCCTGCAGAGTGCTTACGTACTCCACTAGCTCCGTGTAGGCCGCTTGCCGTAAGTCGGCAGCTAGATAGTAGCGATTGGTGCTCGGGCCCGAGGGGAACCATTGCAAAACACTCAAAACACTAGCGGCCAAAACAATGACGGCGCCTCGGGTATCCAGACGCTCCCAAAGCCCCGTGTTTTTAAACAGACTGCAGCACGTCGCTGCCATAACGATATAATACGGCATCAAGCTATTCGCACTGCCCGCTGCCTTCGCGTAAGAAAGCGCGCTTGTCAGCGTGAGCCAAACCATCGCTATCAGCCAACGCTTCTCCTCTGTTTGGAATGGACGATCCTTTTGAAAAACTCGGATGGCCAACAACGCCCAGAAAAAGAGCGCTCCACGCATGCTCCACCAAAGGATTCTCCCGTAGCGACGCCAGGAAATTGGATACTGAGCAAATCCCACAAACATGTGTTCAAACACGTTCGGGAAAAACACCTTCAGCACCAACGCATAGCCCAGCAAAACAAACCCTGGCACCCAAGGGAGAAACCACTTTCCCCGGCGCTGCTGAGGAAGCACTTCAAAGAGCACGGGTAAAACAGCATAAACTGCCGCCGTCTGCTTGAAAGAAACACCAACGACAAACAACAGACAGGTCAGTGCCCACTTGCGAAATGAATTGTCCGCCGTAATTCTTAAGTGCAGAGCAAGGAGGACACCTGCCATTCCGAAAAAATGTGCAGCCATATCCATCCGCCCATTCGTGAAATAAAAATCGGCCAGCGAATTTGCGGAAAAGAGCGAGGCAAAGGTGAACACCTGCCAATGCAGATCTTGTTTGCGCGCAATCAAGCGAGTGAGCCAAATCAGCCCCCCCACCGCAGCGAGCAAAGAAATCCAACGGCAAGCGTAGTTGTTTACGGGCAGAATCTGGAACAGAACGCCTAACACTGCCGTTTGCATCCAGCCATACATGTGCGTCGCGTGGCCTGTTGTAGGCTCATAAACCGGCAGGCCTTGCGCCCAGCGTGCGCCCTCAACGGTTATCCCTGCTTCCCAGGGATTTGTTGGGTACGTCCTAGTCAGCTGGAATAGCAGCGGCATCAACCCACCCGCTACTGCCAGCGTCGCAAAAGCCCATACCGAGCCTTTTGCGGCTATCGAAGATACGGCTTGTTTAGAAAGGTAAAAACGGCCCAGGAACCGCGATTTGGCTTGCGAGAGCATGTGAAATCATACCATTTAACGCTGCCAACGCGTCTGGACAAGAACCGATACGGTGCGAGAAAGAGGCTGGTTGGCCCCGCCCAATAGCGTGCCGTCGGAGTACAGAGCACTCAAAGACCAGGCTTCAGAAACCAGATACGATAACTGCGCCGCCAATGGGAACGCATACTGCGCAGATCCCTGCTGTTCTACCCACCCGAATGTCCGCCGCCCCCCCTCATACACAGCTCCCAAAGATGCACCCAGTCGAAGATCGCCGTGGTTCCACCCCACGGCTAGCGATGCGGAGGTCCCTGCTGCGGGCTGGACGAAAACCCCCGACCCGACACTGATCGCACCACTTACGGGGATGTGGCCTTCGATGAAAAGGGCAGTGTCCCAGTTAGGCCAAGTCTTTTGAAAGAGCGCCCCGACAAACGCCGTGGAATACCCTCTACCCAAAGCATCCACTTGGAACAGGGCCGACGCACCAAAAGGCCCCTGCGCGGTCGCCAGATTCATGCCGCCGAAGACGAATCCTTTGGGGCGCCATGCGGAGTAGGTCCATTCGGGAAGCCATTCCCACCCGACGTTTGCACTCAAGTCGCCGAGCCCCCAGGCCTGCGCACCAGCGCCATTGCGGGAGCGAGAACGCGCAGTAACGGGAATGCCCACGCCTAGTTGCCAGCGGTCCGAGAGGAGTGTCGCGGCATCTAAACGCAGCGTATGGCGCCATTCCTCATCGCTGCTCGTGCGTGGCGTAACGGCGCCCTGTGGGTCGGCATCCGCGACGGATTGGCCCGTCGTGCCGGTGAGAGTGAGCTGTGTGCGCTCTTGCCCGGAAATTAGGGAGGGAAAAAGACTATTAGAGCCGCAGCAAGCAGCCGCCCAGGATTCGGCGGAAAGCACGAACGCTAAAGTGAGTACGTGCCAAGCTTGCATCTATTGGACGCTCAAATCTACCGACTGTTTTTCGCCAGAACTATCAACCCGCAGAAACAGGGAATACTTCCCTGCGGAAAGCGTCGATTGAGCTTCATAACTGCCGCCGCCCTTGTCTTGAAAGGTGATCGCCGTGGGTGTTCCACAGCACTTCATAACAAAAACGCCCTGAATGGCAGGTGCCGCAGCGGGAGATCCATCACTCTGCTTAGTTACCTTCAGGGAGAACTGAATAGGAGCTTCCGCCTTTAAAGGCGATAGCCAAGTAAGCGAGCCACAAAGCCCTGCCTTGCTGAATTTGAGAGGGCAGTCTGGGACGGCTTCTGCGGAAGCGCACCTTGCACCGTACCCGCACGTCGGCATTCTTTGAACTTCACGGCCGCAAGCTGCGAGCAAGATAGCAAATACGAAGAGGGTCCTTTTCATTGTCTTCCTAGTGTCGTATCGCGCACCCGAGCGCGCGTGTCTGAGACACACGTAGGGGGCGCTTAGCTTGGATGTCTTGTAACACTTGCTGTAAGTAAAACACGCGGTCCGGGCTCTCAGCGCCATCGCGGCGGTTGTCGACGCCTCCTTGGTAGAGTTGGCGGCCGTCGGCGGAAAAAACAAAAGCGTGCGGCGTATTCAGCGCACCAAAACCATCAGCCCATGCGTAGCCGGATTCGGAGACAACCGGGAAAGGTAGGCGCTCTTGAAAGTAGGCAGCCGATTCCGCGGAAAGGCCCGAAGCCACTCCTAGAAATGCAACTTCGGGAAACTCGCGAGAAAGCTGCTGGATCGCCGCTTCATGGCCCCGAGAACAGGGGCAACTAGGAGACAAAAATACGACGACAGAAGTCTTCCCCGGCACAGGCCCGGCCACTGCCTTTTTCGAGGTGATGTCCACACCCGATACAGAAGGGATACTGGCGAACGCGTTCAACGTCCAGAGAGCGAGGCAGAACAGGGCTTTCACGTTTGCTTGTCCATCCATTGCACATAATCGCGGACAGCATTGTCGAAAGACCACTGCGCCGTAAACCCTAAGCGTTCCGAAGCGAGCTTCGTATCGGCTTGGGTGTCGGCTTGGTACGTTGCCGTATCGTAGGGGCTCGGAAAATATTCTGGCGCGGTGTCGCGATCCATCGCGCGCCCGAGAGACGCGGCAAGTTCTTTGAAGCTCGTGGCCGTTCCAGTGCCGACGTTGTAAACGCCGCTAGGCGCCGTGAGCGCGCACTGATTCGCTAACACTGCATCTTTGACGTAAATGAAATCGCGCTTCTGCTCTCCCCACTCAAAAAGGCGCGGGCGCTTACCTTGGCGTACCTGCTGGTAAAGGTGGTAAACCATCGAAGCCGCGCGGCCCTTCGCGGCCTCGCGCGGGCCGAAAACATTGAAGTAGCGCAGCCCTATCACGGGAAGCTCACGGCCCGCTTTTTCCGCTAGCCAGTCCATCTCTTGTTTCGAACGGCCATATGCCGTGAGGATCTCTTTGTCTTGATCCTCGCGCATGGGTGTCGGGCCATTGCCGTACAAACCGGCCGTGGAGGCATAGATAAAACGGCAACTTGACTGTTGGGCCGCTGCGAGCATCTTGCTAAAACCGCCAACGTTTTTGCGCAGCACTTCGGCATCGTCGCCGTGGCGCGGGTCGGTGATATCGCCTAAGTGAAAGACGGCGTCCCACTTCCCGCTTGGAAGCGGTTCATTTTCCGCAACGTCGATTTTGTGAAAACGGCCTTTGAAACCTTCCAGATTAGCGGGGGATCCTGTGCGCAGGCTATCGACCGCCACGATCTCGTTCCCCTGCTCTTCCAAAGCAAGCACGAGATTGGAACCGATAAAGCCGGCGGCGCCGGAGACAAGGTAACGAGCCATGCGAGAGTGCTATCACATTGAAATTCCTATGACAAAGCCACAGCCAGCTGGGGTAAGTCCCTGAAATCCGGTCGCAATCTGGTTGCCCTTCGGGGAGGCTGAAGTTATAGGCTTTACATGGCCCGTGGAGAAGAATCCGTTCAGCTCAAAGCCTTGCTCGACTCGAAAGGCTTGAAGTTCACTCACGAACGCCAACAGCTATTAGAGGAAATCCTCAAAACAAAGCACCATTTCGATGCCGATAGCCTTTACGAAATTTTAAAGGCCAAAGGCGTCCGCATTTCGCGCGATACTGTTTACCGCACACTGCCCCTCTTGCTCGAGTGCGGCGTCTTGCAGAAAAGTGTCGGCGATGGGCGGCGGGAATACTTTGAACGCGTCGGCACAAAAGGCCACCACGATCATATGGTGTGCATCCAGTGCAGCCGCATCATTGAGTTCAAGTCCGACGAAATCGAAAAAATCCAAGACGCAGTCTGCGAGAGCCACGGCTTCCGACTAATCTTTCACGATCACCGACTCTTCGGGTATTGTCAGAGCTGCACCAAGGGATAACCCGAAATGTGGGACACTATCGGTAACTGGGATCTTTCCCTCTACCGTTACATCAATTTACAGCTCACCTCTCCGGCCTGGGATCCATTCATGGTCTTTGTGTCGAAGGAGGCGGTGGCCGCCTGGCTTTTTGGCGCTGCGATTTTGATCGCGCTCGGCCTGCGCCGCCGCTATGCCCTAAAAGTATTGGCTGCCCTGGGGTTCGTGTTTCTGGTCTCTGACGCTCTTTGCACCAATATTCTCAAACCCACTTTTCACCGTGTGCGCCCTTGCCACCACCAATTTGACGCACGACGTATGGATGGCATCTGTGGCAGCACTTTCGGAATGCCTTCCAACCATGCGGCTAGTACGGCTGCGATGGCGACGGTACTGGCCGTCTTTGCGCCCTGGCCCGTGGCCGCCGTAGCCTTTTTGGCGGTGTTGGTGACGAGCTATTCGAGAGTTTATTTGGGGGTACACTACCCTGGGGATGTCCTAGCCGGCATTGCGGTTGGGATTGCACTTGGAGCTCTGGTTTCGCGCCTGCTCCGCTCCCAGATTCGAGGGTCGTTGAAATGAAGTGGGAAATCACCGTTCAAGAGTTGAAGCAGAAGTTCGATACTGGAGAGAAGTTCCAGCTCATTGATGTGCGCACTCCAGAAGAGTTCCAAACGGCAAACCTGGGAGGCCTCCTCCTACCGCTCTCGGAGCTCGTGATGCGGCACCAGGAGCTCGACCCCGAGGCCGAGACGGTTGTTCTATGCCACCACGGAATCCGCAGCGCGCAGGCCGCAGTCCTGTTGAGCCAATTGGGATTTACGAATGTACTGAGCGTACGGGGCGGGATCGACCGCTGGAGCGCGGAAATCGACCCCCAAATACCGACGTATTAGAGCGCAACCGGGCCGCGGAACAAGTAGTCTCCCAGAATCAAGACAAGACCGATCCCTAACATCGCAAGCCCAATACAGATCGTGAGCCAGATGATCGGCGGGCTATCTTTCACGTGCATGAAGATCAAAACCACGAGCACTGCTTTAGTGGTCGCAATTCCAAGCGCGATGGGATTCGCCCAGATGCCGAAGTCGTGGTACGCGACCCAGACAGTGGCCGCGAGGCCAATCATCAAAATCGAGTAGACGATGAAATAAGGTTTCAGCGAATGCGCGTGTTCTGTGTGTCCGTGGTCTGCCATTAGTAGCGCCCTATTAGGTAAAAGAGTGGGAATACGTAAATCCAGATCAAGTCGACGAAATGCCAGTACAGCCC
>JAIEOG010000312.1 GCA_019750655.1 bacterium | reverse complement strand
TTCCGGGCCGTTTTCCGAAGGGTGAACATCTACCCCCGGTTTCCCTGTCCAAGTTCCCGCTAGCCGCGCTAAAGGGACTAGGTTCTTCAGGGTATTCGGGTCGGCATCTGGCTCTTGGTAGATATAAGGTATTTCTTCACTCATGCGTCATCCACGTTTACTTTAGCTATAGGGAAAGCCCATGAAGAAAGAAAAAAAACCAGGCCCTGTACACCCGCTACCAGCGGACTTGCGGGATGCACTCAAAGCCGTGGTTGCAGCTAAGACCGCCTGGGAAGACATCACTCCGTTGGCGCGTAATGAGTGGATTTGCTGGGTCACTTCCGCAAAAAAGGCAGAAACCCGCCAGCATCGCATTGAAAGAGCCTGCGAGGAGCTTACGGAAGGCAAGCGACGCCCCTGCTGTTGGCCTGGTTGCCCCCACCGAAAATGACCTTGCTCCCCTTTTAAGGCTGGGTTACTCCCCATCCGGAGGAGAGATCTATGCCGAGATTAGCATTGTTGGGTTGTCTTTTTGGGTTGCAGCTTTGGGCGGCGCCTCGGGAAACCGCTTGCCAGGTGAGTGTCGCAGACCGGTCCTTTGAGCCTTTCATCTTCCGAGCGACGAATCTCCAAGCGGACACGCAGGTCGAGATCCTGCCCGTCGAGAAACAAGGAAAAGTCGCTTTCAATCACGGTAAGGGAACCGAGTCCTACATTTTGCATCTGCCGGGCTACCGAATGGATTTTGACCACAAGGCAGTTTTAGGAGGCCTCCGCCTCTCATTCTGGGCGTCTGTAGGCCACTCGATGATGCCTCTGTTTATGGGCGAGGTTATTCCCAACAATACGTACATTGTTCACGACCTCAGAGAAGTCGGTGCAAAGCGGTTCGAAATTCATTGCACGACCAAGTAACCGGTCGTTACTGGCAGGTAATCCCCAAAGCTTCTCCGCTCAGTGTGAGGCCACTTCGCGTGACGAAGCCATTTACGTAAGTTCCATCGGAGTTGGTGCCGGACCCACAAGCGAAACCGAAAGATGCGGGGTTTGAGCCGCTGGTGCCGTCGCCCCAGCCTGGATTGGAAGGAATCCAACCACTTAACGAGCCGGTATCTAGATCCTTGCAGCGGTAGCGAAACTCTAAAGTGTTCACATCGGAAGGGCCAAAAATCTCCCCATTCGTTCCAGCGACTTCAGTGACGTAGGAATTTGCGGGGCAATTCTGAGAGCCATCTGAATTCACGGCGCTTCCACCCGTTCCCCCATAGCTATCTCTATCGACTGCCGAGCCTGTGATTGCTCCATCACTAAACGTGGCACAACGAATACCAATAGCGTCCATCCCCGCACCCGCACGCCCGTAAAACCCCACAGCGATTTCATCGCTATTACAAGCTAGGCGCTTTGCATCGGGGGAACTTACACACGCCGTTCCGTCGGTAAGGTAGTCCTCGTCGCACGCCCACGGACAAGATGCCTCGGTCGCTGTGGCCGAAGAATGCGAGGCATTCGAAGGGGCTGCGGTGCACGTTTTTCTGACGCTATCCCCGGTGGAGTAATAACCCACCCCTACGTTAGAGCAGGTCCCTGCAGAGTCATATTGGCCCGCGGGACAACTCACCAAAGCAGTGCTGCCGCTGCACCCGAACAATAAAGCGCTACTCAATACGGTGTGGAAGATCGTGGAGTGCTTCATCACACAAATTCTACAGATGGTTTTGAGAATCAGGAAGTCTGCAAAACACTGGCTTTCTAAGTTAGCTAAGAGTTGACCAGAACTTTGCAGCCTGCCATTGCAAATCTCTTCATGTCGAATGGCATCTTGGGTGGTTCGCCCACTTTTTCCATTTCCGCCATGACCTTCTTATTCACTTGATTGCGGTGCGCTTTGGATTTGTAGACGACGAACGCGAAGATCGCTGTCTCACCGCTCTTCAATTTGCACATCTTTTTGAACCCAAGGCCATGCTGGGTGAAGTCATCGACTACCGTTTCGTAGTAACTGAGCGCGCCATGCTTCATCCAAACGCGCTTGCCCCACGTGGCCATTTTTTTGTAAGCGGCTAAGTTTGTGCGTTTAATCGGAATGACAAAACCATCTACGTAACGAGGCATGGGGTTCTCCCGGTTTGGTTCAGTGCTGGGAAACGATAGCAAGCGACTGAAAGATCGTCTACTTAACCAGCCCGATTACGGGCACTAAACATGACGCTCCGCTCTTACCGATGAGGAATCGTCATGGTGCGCCCTAAACATACCGCCTTATTGCTGATGCTCGTATGTCTACCCGCCTTGGGTTTTGACGTATGCGTCGAGGCATTTCTCGCGATGGATACGGCTTACCCTGAAGAGCGCCTGGCTCGGATTAAAAGATTCGTAGAGGGCTTAGGGGAAGAGATTCCCTCGGGCTTGGCTTTGCCCAAGGATCTAAAAATGTATGTAGCAAACCGCCCAGACATGCGCATGTCCCAGGCTTTCAGCCAGGCGAGTCACGGAGAGAATGTCATCCATGCAGTGAATGCTGAGGGGACTGATATCGTGCACGAGGCGGGCCATGTGATCTTTGATCACAATCTGTTTGAAATCTCCCAGGTGCCACTTGTTCAGGAGTACCGGGAATTCAGAAAGCAGTTTGCTCAGTCCTTAAAATCCAATGACCAGCTTGAACTAGAAGTAAAAGCGCTCAAAACCAAACCGCCATCGCCCGAGCGCGATAATGCAATTCGAAGACTCGAATCCCAAATCGATGACGGAGATGACTTTCGGCTTCGGCTTAAAGAAAAATACAACCGGGTTGTGGGGGTGGAGCGTGCGCATCCTATAAGCTGCTACTCCGAGCTTTTCTCTGATGCTCTTGCTTTTGCCAAGTTTGGTAAACCTCGAGTGATGGTGGATGCGGCGAGTAAACGAATGAAGGAGCAGTTCGACGATAAAACCATAGCCGATATCCAGCGAGGGCGGGATTTCTCGGCTGATTTAAAGCCAGAGGAGTGGCCGGATAAACACCCCTATAACGACGCGCACCTGTACTATGGACCCACTCATAGTTTTATCGGGCAGCATTTAGCGGGAAAATCAAAAGCGCAACGAATGCAATTCATGGAAGTACTATTTCGCGCAATCGAAAACGATATGAAAAACCACCTTACGATCACTGCCGATGGTCGGTTTTACACGAATGCCCGCACCACCGAACAGGCCAACCGCGATCTTATCGATGCTATCAAACTAGAAAGCACGACGTCGGGACACTGACTTTCAGAGACTTCTAAACTCACCCACTGCCGCAGTCCCTACCGCTAGTACGGTGAGGACTTCGCGTGCTCTTTCGGGATCGTTGGTGAACACGATGCCTTCGGATATCCATTCTTGCCCGCTCCGGGTTTGCTTTTTCACGGGGTGGCGTTCGGCCAGAGCTTGGGGTGTTTCTTTGAGGGAGTCTAAAGGCAAAAAGAGCCAGGCGGCAGGCGTGGTTTGGAGTACATGCTTTTCCAACTCCAAAGCGACTCGTCCCATCGTCCACCTGGGGTTGATCTCGACGATAGGCCGGAAAAAGAGCTGTTCTCCGTCCGTTGCCAATAGGGCATCGATACCTGCATTCCCTTCGTAGCCCTCGGCGTAGAGAGCCGCCCCCACAGCTTCTGCGATGGCCTCCCAGCGTGAGAGTGGAGAAGCTCCCTGTTTTTCCGTATGCAGAAAACGGTTTTGTTCGGGGGTAATGCCGCCCAGCTTCGGGCCGAGAAGAGTGCCGCGGTATTCTAAGCGGCTCCCGTTGATGAATTGCCGCATCCCTAGAACTTTCGGCTTTTTGCTCACCTCGATCTGGACCGAGAAATCCGCAACCTTGTCTAGCCAGCGTTCCAGGATAATAGAGCCCTGCGATTCGATAATATTCTGGATCCACTTGCCGAGATTCCCATCCAATTCATCAGCATTTAGGACGCGTTTATTCATCGTGCCCGAAGTTCCCCAGGGGGCCTTCGCGAGCGTTACTTCAGAACGAGAAAGCTTTTCTTCCAGGTAAGCGCGGGCCGATTTCCAATCGCTGAAGATAGTGCCGACGCTATCGGCTTTTTCTTCGGGGTGTTTTTCCATCCACTCGCGGTAAAAGCGGAGGCTCCAGGTTTTTGAAAAGAGTTCCCCCAGTTTCGTTTTGCTGAAGTCGGGTTTTTCCAAAACGGAACGGGACCAAATGCCATTTCCGCTATCGACCCGAATCAGCTTTTGCGAGGCTGGCTTAAAGAGTTCAAAAGCGTCGGGGCTCCAGCCCCAGGGTTCAAAGCCGCCAATGTGGCGTTCCGGAAAACTATTCGCACCGCGCTTGAGCATTCGGAATTCCGGCAAGCGAATGCCTGCGTCTTGAAGGGATTTGAGCCAACCCGCGCGTGGCAGCTCCTGCACAAAGACAACGTCCGTCTCGCGCGCAAGGAATGCCGGCACGGTTTCCAAATCCAAGCAGAGGTTCTGTACTGTCTTAGTTCCAGTGAAGCCGGGTTTTCCCCGCACGATTTCGGACTCGCACAGAGGGTTGTAAAGCCAATAAGAGGGTGGGGTGCCTTTAGATCCGGAATAAACTTCCATTTCGCTAATATACCTTTCCGACAGTCCAGCTTCTCGACGGGCCGCTGCACAGAAAAGCGGCCCCTTGGCCCGGCGAGGGTTCATCGGCGGTTTGAGCAGGCGCAGATAGGCATCCCAGTCCTCTTCGTCCTGCCCACGCCAGCGATTGAACCAGGTTACGCCGTGCTTCACGTGCCCGATCTCTTCTCGGTAAACCGTTTCCAGTAAAGCCGCCGTTTGAGTGTCTCCAATCGCCGCGACGGCGCGTTGGTAAAAAAGAGAAAAATCGAGATTGGCTTGCTCTAACGTCATGCTCATATGCACGACAAACTCTAAAGGCGAGCTGCCATCCTTGAGCGCTTTCCAAAAGTAATCACTGATAGGAAGGTCGCCAAAATCCCCGCCCAGCTCCCGCATGCGTTCCACGTACAGCTTTAAGTGCTTCTGTTCCTCGACGATGGTCCGCGCCAAGCCCAATCGAAAGCTCTTCTCAGCGTCTGGGAACTTCAGCAGCGTGAGCGCCATTAGCTCCATCGCCAAGAGTTCGTGGTTTGCAAAAAAGTGCAGCAACCGAGCTCGAGCTGAATCGCTAGCGAGGGTTTCTACTCCCGGAAAGTCCGACCGGCCGATGCGCGACAGGTTGCGGGGGCGCCCCGGAAAAGAAGGGATCCGAGTCAGGGCTGCGAGTGGCTGGTTGTCGTCGAATCCATCCTGGCTGGCGACGATCTTATCGTCCCAGCGGTCTCCAAAGAGGATGATCGAGGCAAATTCGCTCAGTTCCACCCAGTTTGTTTAGCAGGCTTGCCCGCCTCAGACTAGCTGCCCTGCACGGACCGCACGCAGGTCCGGCGCTTCCTGGGGCTAGGAGCCGCGCGGTTGGCGAGCTCGTAGTGCTGTGGCCCCGTGAGTTCTGTCACGGTCTTCATATTGGTCCGTGAGCTCGTGAGTACGGTGCCATTCTCACTGACGGCCTCGACGGTTTGAAGACCCCCTTCGACCATCACCGTGTCGCCCGCGCGGATTATCTCGCCCTGCGGGGATCTCCAGAAGCTCACGACCGCGGAAAACGTCTCGGTGTAGGCCACTTCCCAACGATCCTCGCGGTTGCGAAACTGGTACAGGATGCCGCCATTCTCCCCTAAACCGACGATCTGGTGGGTGTCCGCGTGCCTTCTAAAATCGGAAACGAGGACTAAATCCCCGATTTCGATCTTATGGCCAAAGGGCGTAATCAGCGAATCCACCGCACGCACGTAGTGTTGGATTTGCGGTTTGTCTTCGTAGTCTAGGGCCGTGATGCGGTTGTAGCGTTCTACCCTGCCGACGGTATAGACCCCGAGGGGTAGCCCGTAGCTCTCATCGGAGGGCGCATACATCAAAACTTCATCGCCGGGCTTCAGTGTGCGGCTCGCTTTTTTCGCCTCGCTGAGAGAAGGCGTGAGCACTAAGGCGTACGCTAAAACCCAACAAACCCCTTGCCGCTTCAGCACCATCATTTGAACTCCCTCTGGGGCCTCTTCTGGCCGATTTTCGGGGGCGTATCCAATAGTTTGAACGGAGTACAAAATGAGTGTTGTTGCCGCGCGCAACACTCGCTATGCCAGGGGGAGATTTCTATGGCTACCGGACTCACTTGGTGTACAAGGGCCCGCGGCCCAAGAGGCCGGTACAGGAGCGCTTTCTGCGGGTTTTCGTTCTCTTTGCGGTTTTCTGTTCTACGGCGATGGGCGGGTGCCTCCAGGAATTCCTCCGCGCATCGGCCCAAGCCTCCTTCGTCCAGATTTTCGAGAATGCCGGAGTCCGTTTCGGTGGTGGAGACAAATCGGCTCTCATCGTCCACGATCCTAAGCTCTACCCCATCGTCCTTTCCGATCCCTTGCTGAAACTGGGCGAGACTTACGTCGACGGCCTTTGGGATCCAAAAGACCTCTCCATCGACGAAATCGTCTACCGGCTACAAGTCGATCAAAACGAGCGCGGGTTGGCTGCTTACTTGCCGATGTGGCGTACGCCCTTTGCGGCGGCTTCGGCGGCGGCAAAATACGCCTACCGCCATACCCGGGATGCACTCCTCAATCGGCAGAACCGATCCCGCGCCCTCATGGTGGCGCAGACCCACTACGACGCGGGGAATGGACTCTATCGCCTGATGCTCGATCCCACGCTCACTTACACGAGCGGAATCTGGGCGCCCGGTTTCGATCTCGAAGATTCCCAAAACGCCAAGTACGATCTCATTGCGAAAAAAATCGGTCTGCGTCCGGGCCAAGAGATCCTCGATATCGGTTGTGGCTTTGGAGGTTTTGCGCGGTTTGCCTCAAAACACTACCAAGCCAAAGTTACGGGCATCACCATCTCCGTGGAGCAGCTGAAACTCGCACGCGTTCTTTCCGAGGGGGATCCCCGTGTTGAATTTGTCTATGCTGACTACCGAGATATTCCCCACCAGTTTGCGCACCGTCAGTTCGACCATGTTGTCTCTATTGAGATGATCGAAGCCGTTGGCCATAAAAACTTAGGAAAGTTTTTCCACTCCGCCCATTCTCGCTTGAAGGAAGGTGGGCGCCTGCTCATCCAAGGCATTGCCGCTGACGGCGATAGGGTGAACACGAACCCTTGGTTTGATAAGTACATCTTCACCAATGGCGTAGCCGTTTCGTCCGCGCAGCTGGATCGCGCCGCTGCGAGCACTTTCGGGGTACCCCGGGATCGGCACGATATTTCCGACCACTACGACCCGACATTGTTGGCCTGGCATCAGAATTTCAATCAAGCGTGGCCCGAGCTGCAGTCAGGTTATGGGGATCGTTTTAAGCGTGTATGGGATTTCTACCTGCTTTCCGTTGCGGGAATGTTTCGCGCGGGTGGTTTGCGTAACTACCAAACCATCTATGCCAAGGGCGGGGATTTGGAGTTCGCTCCAGAACGCGAGCTCGCCTCTCTAGATCGCCTCCGCGCAATGAAGGCTACGGCCGAAGAAAAAGCGCGTGTGGCGCATGCTGTATCACAGGTCGAAGCCCACACCGCAGCTTTGGATGCGAAGAAGGTCCCGCGCGATCGTCCCGCTGCTGCGCCCCTGGCGAAAGACGCTACCATCGCGATCATCGGGGCAGGCCCCTCGGGAATTAGTACGGCTTTGGAGTTGCGCCGCTTGGGGTACCGCAATGTGGTGTTGTTTGAAAAAGACGACGCCGTTGGAGGAAAAAGCCACACCGTTCAAATCGACGGAAGACCCCACGACTTAGGCGCGACCATGGGGATCCCTGGGAAGTACCAGTTTCTAGAGGACCTCTCTGCTAAGCACCAGGTGCCGATCATCTCGTTTCCCGGGCAGGTTTATTACGACCTCAAAACTGGAAAGCCAGAACCCGCGGCTTCGCTAGCAGAGAATGGGCGCCTGGCATTTGAGGCCGCACGCTATTTCGGCCGCTATGGGCGGTTGTCAGGATCCGACGGGCGAGGTCTAGAAGTACCCCCCGCTGAAATGGCAGATCCCATGGCGGTGGTTCTAAACCGCAACGGCATGGGGCATCTGAGCGGCGTGATGACGCCTTTTTTGATTGGCTACGGATATGGCGGTCCCGAGACGCCAGCCGTTTTCGGCCACCGAATGTTTGACCGCGATACCATCCGAGGAGTCGCAACCTCCAAAGCCATCATGTGGCGCGATGGGACCCAGCCGCTCTGGAAAGCAGCCGCAAAAGATCTCGACGTCAGAACCGCATCGGATGTCCGAGCGATCCGCCGCGACAGCCAAGGTGTGCAGGTCTGGATCGGAGACGATAAGCAACCGCAGGTTTTCGACCGCTTGGTAATTGCCGCTGACCCTCAATCCGTGCTCGGTGCCTTAGATGCCTCCGAAGAGGAAAAGGCGCTCTTTTCGCAAATCCGGCACATGCCGTACTCCACATTCGCCGTCCGTGTCCGTGGTTTTGCCGAAGGGCGGGCGGAGGTGGGGATGCTGCGAGAAAACATGACGCTAACCCGCATGGGACACCCGATGGGGTGGGTAAAGCGGTATCCGGATGCCGGCATTTTCATTTTTCACCTCTTTGCTCCTGAGTCACTTTCCGACGATCAGGTGATGGCGTCGATTCGGGAAGATATGGGCGCGTTGGGTGCTACCAGCTGTGAGCTCATCTCCTCGCGCCGGTGGCCCTTCTTCCCGCACGTCGATAGTCGCTCCGTAAGAGAAGAATTTTTCTTCCAAAGAATGCAAAACCTCCAGGGCCTCAACCGCACTGTCTATGTCAACGAAGTGCTTTCGATGAGCACCATGGCGGATGTTGCGGGCTTGGCCGTTAAGGTCGCTCGCCGTCTTGCCTCTGGCGAATATTAGCCGAATCCCGCGCAAACACCGCCTGGTGTGGAGTTTGCATTGTTTGGCCCGCATGAAGCTTGGTTTAAAAGCTGCCGGCTCGGTTGTTAAAGAGACAGCTCTTCAATGGAATGCGGATCAGTGTCTGCGTCTCTCTGCAGCGCTTGCGTATTACACCGTTTTTTCCCTCGCTCCGCTCCTGCTTATAGCGACTGCGATTGCAGGGTTCGTTTTAGGGGAAGAGGCTGTGAAGGGGGAATTGAGTAAACAGCTGAGTGTCTTATTGGGAAAGCAAGGTGCTGATGCTATCAACACTTTGGTTGCGAATGCCAACAAACCCGTAAGGGGCATAGTCGCTACGGTGACCGGAATAGCCGCATTGCTCTTGGGCGCCACGGGGGTATTTGCTGAGCTTAAGTCGTCGCTCAATCTCATCTGGGAGGCTAGACCCAAACTTTCCTCCGGCATCCGGGCCTTTATCCGAGATCGTCTGCTTTCCTTTGCTATGGTTGCGTCTATCAGTTTTCTCCTGCTGGTTTCGCTACTCGTGAATACCGCAATCTCCATCGCTTCGACGTTTTTTGGAGGCCAGTTTGAAATTCCGCCGCTGGTGCTTCAAACGCTCTACACCCTTTTGTCCTTTGTTCTGACGGCGTTTCTTTTTGCCCTGATTTTCAAATTCCTTCCGGAAGTGGATATCGAGTGGCGAGATGTCTGGGTGGGGGCATTGATCACGGCGCTCTTGTTCACCATTGGGAGAGTGCTCATCGGCGTTTACCTAGGGAGTTCGAGTCTACTGAGCGCGTTTGGGGCATCGGCTTCCATTGTCTTGATCATGGTCTGGGCCTACTACTCTGCGGCCATTGTGTTTTTCGGTGCGGAATTTACCGAAGTCTATTCCCGCACCCACGGATCGAGGGTGTCCCATGAGTAATCCCTGTAACTGGAGTGTGGGGGATCTATTCCGGATCTTTGTTTCTGACTCCACGGAGTTTGGCGCTCTAGTTTGTGATCGGGAAGGGCTCATTACTTACTGGAACGAGGGTGCGGAACGCATCTTTGGTTATCGATCGGAAGAAATGGCTGGAAAACGAGCTTGTGAATTCTTCACTCCCGAAGACGTAGAACTGCGCATCCCGCAAGACGAAGGGAAAAAAGCCGTCCGAGATGGAACGGCGGTGGATGAGCGATGGCACCAGCGCAAGGATGGCACGCGCTTCTGGGCCAGCGGTGTCACGACGTGCATTCGGGACGAAAATGGGCAGATCCTAGGGTTTAGCAAGTTTTTCAGAAACCTCAGTCTAAGAAAACAAACAGAAGACGAAATACGGAGTGCGAATGCGGAGCTGGCAGTGTTTGTCCACACTGCTGCGCACGACTTGAAAGAGCCGGTAAGAAATATCTGCACTTTACTCGGATTGCTCGACCGCCGTCACCGACCTGTGGGCGGTTCTGAAGCAGATGCGTTGGTCACGAACTTGGTGCAGGCCGCTCAGCGGATGCAGACTCTCGTGGATGATCTGCTCTCCCTTGCCACGGAGGGAAGAAAGACCGAGCATCTTCAGCTCGCCGATGGCAATGCAGCTTTCGATTCTGCCGTGGGAAATCTATCCACTTTGATCAGCGAGTCGCAGGCCTCAGTGAGTCGGTGCGTCTTGCCTTCGATCATAGCGAACCCGTCTCAGTTCGAGCGGCTGCTTCGAAACCTGATCGCCAATGCCATCAAGTTCCGGGGGCAGAATTCGCCCAGGATCTCTGTAAACGCCACCTCGCAAGGAGAGAACTGGCTATTCTCTGTCCATGACAATGGCATCGGGATTCCACAATCCCACCACACCAAGATCTTTGAGGCATTCCAGCGCCTGCACTCCCAGCAAGAGCGGCCGGGCAGCGGCCTGGGGTTGGCCCTGTGCAAAAAAATCGTGGAGAACCACGGTGGAAAAATCTGGGTGGAGTCAGAACCCGGCAAGGGTTCTACCTTCTTTTTTAGTCTGCCGAAGCGGCACTAAGTCGTGGTGTGTCGTTCTACAGATTCTGCCAGGGGACTTCGCCCAAGAAATCTTTCTTACCTATTTCCAATCCAGCATTGCGGAGAATCGCGTAGGCCGTGGTGCAGTGGAAATAGAAATTCGGGATCGCGTGTTCCATGGCGAATGCTGAACCAATCAAGTATTTGCCTTCCCGGCGCGGATTAGTCGTTTTGATGTTCTGCCAACCCGTAAAATCGGATTCTTTGAAGGTTTCCAGATACTGGACCGTTTTCTGGATGCGCTGGTCGAGTTCGGCGATCGTTTTCTCGTTATCCTCGTGTTTCGGCATTTCCTTGTTAGAAAGCCGGGCCGCAAATCCCTTTGCCGTATCGCAAGCGATTTGAACCTGCCGGGTGAAGTCGAATTGGTCTGGAGCTAAGCGGCAAGTCAGAAGGCGACCGGAATCGTATTTTCTTTCGTCGGCGAATTTCTGTGCCTTAGCCATAAGCGGGCGAAGGTTGTTTAACATTTTGGAGAACTGGCGGAGAAAATCTGTTGGGTTCATTCCTAGACTCATAGCACCTCTGGTGCCGGCATTCAAACTGTGGTGGGACGGTGCTTAAGTGCTTCGCGTTCAACAGGCGACAAGATGCGCGGCCGAGCTCGTGGTCTTCCGTCGGCGTGAAAAAAAGGCGATGGCTGGTGCTGCTTCTTCCAAAAGCCCCTCAACAGAAAGCCCACGACTCTAAACAGAAATGACATCGGTGGCGTGCCGTACTTACCTTGGGACCTCGCTCGAATCGGGCCCAGCGCTTCATCGCGTTTGGTGCCGCTTGCGGCGTAATCCATGATGGAATGCACTACGCCCGCAAAAGGCATCTTCGGCCAAGCCATGGAATTAGCGATCGGCGTATTGCAGCAGTCGGTGTACCAGCGGTACATACCCTTCTCGCTCAGGCGCACGCACGTGAGATTTTCATGGCCCAACGTGATCTCCAACTGGGCCGGCTGCACCGGGAAGATGTCCGTGCCCCCGTCGGCATCAAGAATGTCCGAAGCCCGTCCTAGAAAATGGGCATAGGCCTGGCAGTCATTGCAATAGCAGACACTGCGCAGCCCTGTTTTCGGGGAAAGACCATGAGCAGCTCCTCGGAGCGCACCGCACTTACATCTGAGCGAGAGCATGGATGGCATGCCCTATTAAAAGAGATTTCGATGCCAAAAGCAAAGTGGTGGTATAGCTAGCGCACGTGAAAAAGTGGAATCTCCTAGAAACCGCCACCACCCCCGACGGCCAAGAGCTGAAACTCTTTGAGCACGATGGCGACTACTCCATCCGGATTCGGGGAATTGAGCTTATGTCTACCCGGCAAAAGGCCTCGGAAGAAAAGCTTGCAGAGCTGGGATGCGCTGGTCTTCGAGAGAAAAAGGGCGCGCGGGTTCTCATCGGCGGGTTGGGATTTGGATTTACTCTGCGCGCCGTGCTATCCCGGGTCGCTTACGACGCCAAGGTGGTCGTGGCAGAACTGATGCCCGCGGTCGTGGCGTGGAATCGCAACGCTACCTACCCTTTGGCCGCCGGTGCCTTGCGAGACCCGCGTGTCGAAGTCCGAGTCGGCGATGTAGGGGAGCTTATCGAAAACGTGAGCGATGGTTTCGATTGTATCTTGCTCGACGTCGACAATGGGCCCAGTGCTCTCACTTTGGAAAGCAACCATAAGCTCTATGAACTTGCGGGATTAAAGCTTCTGCACAAAGCGCTGCGAGCCGATGGGTGCGCGTGTATTTGGTCTGTGGATGACTCTTCCAGTTTCTCAGAACTGTTACGCCGTAGTGGGTTTCAAGTGCAAACCGTGCAGGCTCGCGCGCACGCCACCTCAGGTGGTTTTCGAACCATCTTCGTGGGACGAAAGGGTTAGGAGCGTACGCGCTTTAGGCTTTGCCAGCCCATTTCTGTCAGGGATTTCAGCAGGGTCGCGAGAACTGACGCTTTGGGGTTGGGTTCCATCCCCGTACCCATTCGGTGAAGCTGGCGTGTGTACCAGATAATTTCCAGAGGCGCTGCTTTGTCCACCCACTTAATTCCCGTCGTCAGTGGCCTAACGAGGCTAACCGTGCCGTCGTCTTCTAGAAGCTTGTTCGGGAACGACGGGTCTAACGCTAACGAACGAGCGAGGCCAATCACGTCCAGAGCCCCCGATGCTAACGCTTTGCGCATTCCTTGAGCGCTGCGAAAGCCCCCAGTAACCATAAGCGGGGCTTTGATATGGCTCCGCGCTTTCTCGGCAAACTCGAGGAAGTAGGCTTCTCTCGCCTGGGTGCTGCTTTTTCTATTCCCGGCCATCATCACCGGCGCTTCGTAGGAGCCGCCCGATATCTCCACTAGGTCCATGCCCTCTTGGCCTAAGGCGTGGATGACTTGCAGGGATTCTTCTTCGGTGAACCCGCCGCGTTGGAAGTCGGCAGAGTTTAGTTTGATACCCACGGGGAAGTCTTTGCCGACCCGTCCCCGGATGGCGCGGTAGATCTCGATCGCAAAACGCATTCGATTTTCGATGGAGCCGCCCCACCGGTCCGTACGGTGGTTCGAAAGTGGGGAGAGAAACTGTGCGACCAAGTAACCATGCGCGCCGTGGACTTGAACGCCTGTAAACCCTGCGCTCTTGGCCAATTCTGCGGTGTCGGCAAACCGTGTGATGGTTTCGAGGATTTCGGTTTCGGAAAGCTCGCGAGGTGTCGCGAAAACGCGGTCTAGGGGTGCCTTCAAAGCGATGGCCGAGGGAGCTACGGGTTGCTTAGATAGGAACTTGGGGCTCTGCCTTCCCGGGTGATTGATCTGCATCCATAAGTGGGTGCCGCTGGCTGTTCCCGCAGCTGTCCAGGCTTTAAGCCCTTCCAAGTCGGCGTGGTTTTTCTCAACCACTACATTGTGAGGCTCGCCCAAGGCGCGCTTGTCGCACATCACATTGCCCGAGATCAGCAGTCCGGCGCCGCCCGAGGCCCAGGCTTTGTACAAGGCGGCGAACTTGGCATCCGCGTTGAGCTCGGGGCTGGCCATGTTTTCGCTCATAGCGGATTTCGCCAACCGATTCTTGAGAACAGCGCCGCAGGGGAGGGTGAGAGGAGAAGAGAGATCCAATGCCATAGCAATCCTATTCGCCGGCGAGTTTTTTTATTTTAGCGATGTTTTCCTTCTGCGAGCGCAAAGTCATGCGCACGCCTTTTTCTTCGAAGCTTTCTTTAGTCACGGCGGCATGGCGACGGATTTCACCAACGAGACCGCGCTGGTCGTCGTAGGGAACGAGAATCTCAAACTCTTCTAGGTCTGCTTCGAAAAACTCACGGAGCTTGGCTTTCATGAGTTTAATGTCGTCTGGATTACGAGTGGAGATCTGAATCGCTAGCGGAAACTCGCGCTTGAGCGTCTGCGTTTGGAGAATATCCAGCTGGTCCCGTTTGTTTAGGATCACGAGTGAAGGAACGTCCGATGCTTCGATTTCCTCTATCACGGCCCGCGTGATTTCCAATTGTGAGCGGAACGTCGGGTCGGAGGCGTCTACCACATAAAGCAATAACGAGGCGTCGCCCGCTTCATCTAGCGTCGAGCGAAAAGAAGCCACGAGATCGTGTGGAAGCTTCTTGATAAAACCCACCGTGTCCGAGATGAGTACGCGCGGAAAGCCTTCGGGCTGCATGGCTCGCACAGTCGTGTCCAACGTCGCAAAGAGTTTATCCGCCACCAAGACGC
>JAIEOG010000065.1 GCA_019750655.1 bacterium | reverse complement strand
ATGGCACTTTCCCCGAGGGCAAGATCACGGCCGTCTATGGTTACCAAGGTCTCCAGATGGTTCCGGTAGAGAAAGCCGAAGCCGGCGAAATTGCTATCGTGGCCGGTATTGAAGAACTGCGTATCGGCGATTCCATCTTAAGCAGCGACGCCAAGCCCATGCCGCGTATTAAGATTGAAGAACCGACGATCTCCATTGAGTTTTTAGTCAGTTCCTCTCCGCTCGCGGGCAAAGACGGCAAACCCGTCACTTCCCGTACACTCGTGGATCGCTTAGAGCGCGAACTACGCACGAACGTATCCCTGCAGTTCCAAAAAGGGGAAACGCCCGATAGCTCGGTACTCAAAGGCCGTGGCGAACTTCAGTTTGCCGTCCTTGCGGAGCAGATGCGGCGCGAAGGGCTCGAGTTTTCTCTCGGTCGCCCGAAAGTCATCTTGAAAGACAATAACGGCCAGAAAGAAGAGCCGCTCGAGCACGTTGTGATGGACATTCCGGAAGGCAATGTCGGCGTGATCACCGAAAAGCTGGGTATTCGCAAAGGCGAAATGACCAACTTGCAGAAAATGGGCGAATCACGCGTGCGTTTGGAGTTTGATATTCCTTCACGTGGTTTGATTGGTTTCCGCTCGGAATTTTTGAACGACACGCGTGGCAATGGTTTGATGAGCTCTTACCTCATTGGCTATGTGCCTTTCCGTGGCCATATCGTCGACCGCGTTAACGGTGCACTCGTTGCAGACCGCAGCGGGAAAACAACGCCCTACGCTCTGTTTAATCTAGAAGACCGCGGCAAGCTGCTCGTCAAAGAAGGCGTGGAAGTATACGAAGGCATGGTTGTCGGAGAGCACAACCGTTCTAACGATATCAACGTCAACGTTTGCCGGGAAAAGAAGCTTACGAATATCCGCGCAGCGGGCAGTGACGAGAACGTCATTTTGACGCCTGTTCCACCGCTGACTTTGGAATGGTGCATTGCTTGGATGGGCGAAGATGAGCTCTTGGAAGTGACCCCCAAGTATTTACGGATGCGCAAGCGGATTCTGGATCAGAATAAACGTTCCATTATCCGTTCTCCGAAAGACGACGACGACGAGTGAGACGGGCCGCTGTTGCTTAGGCGCTGCGGGGGTGACATACTTTTCCCATGGCGTCTAAAGAAGATCTCAAGCGCAAAGTCGGTCAGCTATTCATCCTCGGATTTGACGGGTATTCCGTCCCGACGGACTTCAAGAAATTCATTCAAGAATACCACCTCGGTGGGGTGATCTACTTCAAGCGCAACGTGCAATCGCCTGGGCAGATTGCAGAACTGAGCAACGAGCTGCAGTTTAGTTGCCGGCCTGCGGGTTGTCCCGCGCTCTTCATTTCCATCGATCACGAGGGCGGCAAAGTGAACCGCCTAGTAAAGCCTTTCACTAAATTTCCCAATATGGATTCTATTGGGGATTTGGGTTCGCCAAAAATTGCATTCGATTTCGGTGTGGTTTTGGGCAAGGAACTCAAAGCAGTCGGCATCAATATCAATTACGCGCCTGTAGTGGACGTGAATTCCAACCCTAAGAGCCCTGTGATTGGAAACCGGGCTTTTTCGAGCGATCCCGAGGTCTGCGGAAAGATGGGCTCCGCGGTTTGCCGGGGCATCCAGAAAATGGGCGTGATTGCGGTCGCTAAACATTTTCCCGGCCATGGAGATACCAAAGAGGATTCTCACTACGCCTTGGCGCGAGTCGACAAAACGGAAGAAGAACTCGATGAGATGGAACTCATTCCTTTTCGCCGCGTGATCCGCAGCCGTGTGGAAGCCATCATGACGGCGCACATCCTTAATCCAAAATTGGATCCGGATTACCCTGCGACGATGTCGCAAAAGACCATCCAAGTTTTGCTGCGCGATAAGCTGCGTTTCTCCAAGCTCGTGATCAGTGACGATCTAGAAATGAAAGCCATCGCGGACCATTTTGATCCGCAAGATGCGGCCGTGAAATCCATTGCCGCTGGGTGCGACTTGTTGATTTACCGCGGCGATACGGGGCTGCCCATTAAGCAGATCGAGGCGATTGTGAAAGCCGTGGAGTCGGGCACGATCCCGATGCCTGTTTTCGAGGCGGCCATGAAACGCATCGAAGCGGCAAAGAAAGTCTACGCGGAACAGAGAAACCCTGTAGACGTCACCCAAGTCGGCAAACACATTGGGCTGCCCGAGCATTTCCAGCTCGCCGACGTCATCACCAGCAAGCAGCTGCCCGCTGGCCATTCCGAAGCCGACTACACCTAATTAGCAGTGGAACGAGAGTTCGGGTTGTTCTAAGCAGTTTTCAATGCTTTGGACCACGTAGTGGAAGTGGTCGGGGTTATCCCGCACATCGAGGTTGTCGGCATTGACGATCAAGCGCTTGCCGAGCGTGTATTTTTCCATCCATTCGTCGTAGCAGATATTCAGGTGCTCTAAGTACGCCGTCGGAATGTCTTGCTCGTAATCGCGGCCGCGTTCGCGGATGCGTTCTTTCAAGTTCTGCACACTGCGCCGGACGTAAACCACGAGGTCGGGCGGTGTGAGGAACTGAGTCATCGTTGAATAGAGCTCAAAATAGTTCTGGTAGTCGCGTTCATCCATCTTGCCCGACTCGCGCAGGGCGCGGGCGAAGATGTGCGCGTCTTCGTAAATCGAACGGTCTTGGATTCCGGAAGAGGAAGACTTGGTGATCGTCTGGTGCGCTTGGAAGCGTTTCGACAAGAAGAACACCTGCAGCTGCATCGACCAGCGGTTCATGTCCGCATAAAAATCTGCGAGGTAGGGATTGTCGACCACCACCTCGAAGTGCGGCTCCCAGGTGTAGTGCTTGGAGAGCATGGTCGTGAGGGTGGTCTTGCCAGAGCCGATATTGCCGGCAATGGCGATGAATCGTTTGCTGCTCATTTTGGTGTAAATCCCCGTTGCTCATCTAGTGGTACGGGCCGTAACGGGTCACGTCAAAACCTTTTCCTGACGCAGCGAGGCAATTCCCCTCTAGGAAACAGTAGTCATCCGAGTTGCGACCGACTATTTTTCGCGTGTAGGGGTGCAACATGGAATGGACAAAAGAAGAGATCAAAAAAGAGGGCTACGAGAAGGTGGTTTATGCAGAGCATAAACCCTCTGGCATGCGCGGTATCATCTCCGTGCACAACACTGCGCGAGGTCCGGCCTGCGGCGGTTTGCGGATGCTCCCTTACGGCAACAAAGAAGAAGCTCTTTACGACGTGCTCCGCCTCTCTCAAGGCATGAGCTACAAGTCCGCGCTAGCGGGCATCGGCTTCGGTGGCGGTAAGAGTGTGTTGATTGGCGATCCCCAGAAAAAGACGCCTGCCATGCTCCAAGCTTTTGGCCAGTTCGTGGAGACTTTCGGCGGCAAGTACATCGCCGCGAAAGACATGAACATCGACACGCACGACCTCGCGGAAGTGCGCAAGACGACTAACCACATCCTCGGTGCCGAAGGGCAACCTGGTTCAGGAGGCGATCCATCGCCTTTGACGGCCGTTGGCGTATTCCGCTCGATTGAAGCAGCCGCAGAAATGCTTTTCGATTCGCGCCAGCTCAGTGGCCTGACAGTAGCGATCCAGGGGGTCGGGCATGTGGGATACGACCTCGCCAAGCGCTTACACCGCGCAGGCGCACGGCTCATTGTCACGGACATCAGCCCAGCTTCCACGGAACGGGCTAAGAAAGATTTCGGTGCTGTGGTCGTCGATGGCGACGCAATCTACGACCAGACTTGCGATATCTACGCGCCCTGTGCTCGGGGCGCGACGCTGAATGTAAAAACCATTCCACGCTTACGCTGCCGGGCCGTCGTCGGTTGTGCGAATAACCAGTTGGAAACGGAGCAGGACGGCTTCCGCTTGATGGAGCGCGGCGTGCTCTATGCTCCTGACTTTGTGGTGAATTCCGGCGGCATCATCAACGTCTTCTGCGAGTACGAAGGCTACAACGCCGCTCGCGCCAATACCCTAGCGGAGAAAATCTACGACACGACGCGGGAGATCTTGCGTCGGGCTGCGTCGTCGGGCAAACCGCCGTTCATTGTCGCCGAGGAAGTTGCCAAGGAACGTATTCGGAATCCCGCTTTGCCGTGATAAACTAAGAGAGTGAATAACCGACCCAGCTCGGGCCGGATACTATTTCTGGGAACGCCTTCTCCTTGGGCAAAACAGTTCCTAGAGACTCTCCAAGAATCCGGAACACTGAGCATCCAAATCGAACCTGGTCCCCCGCCTTTTCTAGGCGCCGCCGTGCCACGTGCACGCGTGTGGACCGCTATGCTCGAGCAAAGCCCGCAAGCGACTGAGCTCCTGGAGCAGATCCGCAGCTCTGGGAAGCGCGTTATCTTGATCTGGATTGGCCGGCAGTTTTCCAAGGAAGATCTTTTCCTCGCCTGGCAACACCGCGTACACACTCTTCTGGAAAGCCCAGATGCAAACGACAGCTTTGTCGTCGAGCGCTTGCGCCATGCCGTGGGTTTGGCAGAAGCGTCCGAGCGTGCGGGCGATATCCTACAATCCGTAAAGACGGCGGTTTTGGAGCTCACGCGGACAGCGGAAGAGTCGCCGGCGATTGCGGAACTGAAAACCTCGGTGGGGAAACTCGAACGAGTGAACCTGCAAAGTGAATTTTTGGGCGTTACGCCTCCGAGTTCGGATGCGCATGTGCCCTTCCATAAATCCCAGGGCCTTTCGGATGCCTTGATGACCATCCAAGACTTAGCCCGCACGGGACGCTTGTCGGTGAAAACCAAAGCAGGAGTGCAAGGTTTTGTAGATTTCATCCAAGGCCGCCCCACGGAAGCCCTCTGCGGTGAAATCAAAGGCTTGAAAGCGATTTACCGGATGTTCCTTTGGGAAAATCCCGAGTTCCATTTTTCGCGGCATGAAGCCGCGGAAACGCAGGTGGACGACGAGTTCAATGCGTCTCTGCGCGAGATCTGCCTAGAAGGCGAAAGCTTTCAAACACGCTACCTGCAAATCCGCTCGCAGCTTCCTCCGCAGCAAATCCGCTTGGAGCTAGAGCCCAAGGCCGTAACGGCTGGAATGGCGCTCGACCGCGCGGCGTTCCTGACTTTGTCCTCCATTGTGGAATTGGGCAAAGTCTCGCAAGTCCTCGACTATAACCCCCTCCCTGACGTCATCCTCTACGAGAGTCTTATCCACCTGAAAAAGGCTGGCATCATCCGCGTTGCAGCTTAATCGCCTTTTCGCTAGAACCGTGGCATGGCATCGCTCTTAGGCCGCGCTCTTTTAAAGGCTATCGAACGCACGGGAAAGACCCCCGATGAATTGGCCTACCGAGTTTTGCCGCGTTTTATTCTCGAGGTCTTAGAACGCTACCTGCGCGTGACCACGCAGGGGGTAGGAAACCTGCCCCGCAAGGGCCCCTATATCCTCATCGCCAACCATAGCGGCTTTATGGGCTTCGACGCTCTGATGCTGACCCACCAAGTGGCCAAGGCACGCAAGAAAGTGCCGCACATTATCGCCCACAAGCTTTGGTTTTTTACTCCCGAGATTTCCGTGCACGCACACCGCTTTGGGTTGGTGCCCGCGACTTATGAGAATGGCCTCGCGATCCTGCAACGGGGCGAGCCCTTGATTCTTTTTCCCGAAGGCGAAGAGGGCAATTTCAAGCCTTCGAGCAAGCGTTACCACCTGCGCCGTTTCCGGCGTGGGTTTATGCGCCTGGCTTTGGAGACGGGTGTGCCGATTGTTCCAGCGGTTGTTATTGGTGCGGAAGAGACGCACCTGACGCTTTCGCAGATCCGCGCCGCTAAGCCTTTGATCGGAACGATCATCCCTGTTCCTTTGAATGTGATCCCTCTGCCGGCGAAATGGAAAATCCGTTTCCTAAAGCCCATCCGCATTGAAAAAAAACCGGAGAAGGCCAAAGACCAAGCCTTTGTCACCGCCCAGAGCCGCAAGATCCGCCTGCAGCTGCAGAAAGAACTCTCCAAAGAAGTGAAGAAGCGCCAGAAAGTGTTCCTCTAAGACGCGTTTTCAAACCCGCTTTCTTTTTCGTAAGCCCAGTTATCTCGGCACCGCTTGTGCAAACAAGCGAGCATGGTCGTCCGCACCCAGAGCGCAACACATTCCGGCCCTCACGGGGCCACCGTCGAAATCGAGGCCTCTCTTCAGAGCGCCCTTCCAGCCATAGTCATCACAGGTTTGCCTGGGGATGTCGTGAAAGAGAGCCGCGAGCGTTTGCGCGCTTGCTTGGCAGGGCTGGGATTTCCCGTGCCGTCTTCGCGTGTCGTGGTGCATCTGTCGCCTGCGACCACGAAGAAGCAAGGCAGCCAGCTGGATCTCGGGATTGCGATTGCCCTGCTCGCGGCAGAGGGCAAGCTCGATGCGCGCAGACCCATCGAACACTGCGCTTTCTTGGGAGAGCTTTGCCTGGATGGGCGGCTCCGAGGCGTTTCCTTCGCGCTGGCGCTAGCCCAAGCGTTGGATCGCGATCCGCAAATCGATCACGTTCTGGTGGCACAAGAGAATGCGGCGGAATTGGCTCTTTTAGAAAGTCCAAAGATCCGCGCCTTTTCCTCGCTCACAGAAGTGCTTGAGTGGATGGAGGCGAAATCGATTTCCCCGGCTAAACCGCAAACCATTGTGCCGCCCGAAGTCCCGCCCGATGTTTCGTCTTGGGATCAAGTCCAAGGCCAAATGCTTGCTAAGCGTGCCTTGGAGATTGCGCTAGCGGGCCACCACCATCTTCTCCTGGTGGGGCCACCTGGTGTGGGCAAGAGCTTGTTGGCTCGCTCCGCGGCTTCGCTCATCCCGCGTCTCGATAAAGGAGAACTCATCGAGCTGGTTAAGAGCCGCGGCTTCTATGGCTCGGGAGATCTTTGGGAGCGCCCTTTCCGAGCCCCACACCACTCAGCGTCGTTGCAGGGGCTCGTGGGTGGGGGGAATGGCGCGCAGCTGGAGTGTGTTGAGGTAACTCTGGCACATGGAGGGATTCTCTTTCTCGACGAGCTTCCTGAATTCCGCAAAGACGTTCTAGAGAGCCTACGTGAGCCCCTGCAAAATGGCTTTGTCCAGCTCAATAGAGTGGGGAGCCAGGTGATTTTGCCGGCGGATTTTCTGCTCATTGCAGCCATGAACCCTTGCCCCTGTGGTTATGCTTTCGATACGAAGCGCCCGTGCTACTGCCCACCGGCATCTTCGTCGGCTTACCGGCGCAAAGTTTCGGGGCCTATTTACGATCGGATCGATCTGTGTGTCGTCTTGGGTAGCCCGCAATCGGGCGACTCTGCCTCTCGAGATACCGCAGCACGCGTGCGGGAGAGAATCTCTCGTGTGCGCAGGCTCCGGCGCCAAGAGGTGGGAACTGGGCCCATTGATTTAGCCGAGGGCCCTTTTGCTTTACGGGGCGATAGCCGCCTTTGGTGTGAGAACCTCTGCGAAAAGAACCACCTGAGTTTCCGTTCTCTACACAAGACGGTGCGAGTCGCTCGAACAGTTGCCGACTTGGAGGGCAGGGATGCAATCGAAGTAGCGGATCTCCAGGAAGCCTGGGAGCTGCGGTGCCGCGATTTCTGGAAATAGCAGCACGTCTTTGGGATACCGCTCTCTCCGAATGGTTCCAGGCGGAATGTTTCGGCTGCGGCGAAATCAGCCCTCGGGCGGTGTGCAAGGCCTGTTGGGTGGTGCGCCCGGTGGAGTTTCTTCCGGGAAGCCCCGTGCACACGGTGCTTTGTTACCAAGAGCCTTGGCGATCGGTGCTCCACGCCATTAAGTTCCAAAACCACGAGGCCCTCTTGAAACTTTTCCGGACATTTTGCGAGCAGACAGACCTAAGCTACCTGCCGAAAGAGACTGTAGTGGTCCCCGTGCCGATGCATACAGGCACTTATCGAAGGCGAGGGTTTAATCCGTGTGAGCCACTGGCCCGCTGGTTGGCCACCTCGCATGGACTCCGCTTTGAGCCAGATCTCTTGCGCAAGACACGCGGTACTCAGGTTCAAAGCACGCTCTCAGCCAAAGAGCGGCTACTAAACCCTAGAAGCAGTTATCTGTGCCGGGCGTCAGAGAGCAGTGTTTTGTTAGTCGACGATATCGTGACGACGGGAGCCACCCTTGCCAGCGCGACGCGCGCATTATTGCAGGGAGGAGTGAAGGAGGTTTACCCCTGGGCTTTGTTCCGGGCTTAGTGAGGGAGGGCTGAGAGGTTTATGGAGTCCTCCGCGCCCAATCCAAGCTCATGGCGTAAGGTTTCCTCTGAAGTGCCAGGACGGGTGAAATAGTAGAGCGCATTGACCCCCAGCGCCTGCACCCGCCGGTTATTTTCATCTGCGCCCTTGTCGGAGAACTTGTAGGGGATCCGGAGGACCTGCATCGGGCCACCGTTTTCTCTCTGGCCTTTGATCAGGACTACGCCTTCCACGCCGCCATTCTGAGAAGGGGCCATCTGTGTGCCCATGGCCACCCGAGCGTAAGAAGGGCGATTGGAGTGGATGGCGCTCAGGCGCTTATCGACCTCGGCTTCCAGATTCGCTGCGGCACGCGGGCTCGCCTCAGTGCTCTGGGCGAAGAAGAGATTTCGAACATTGCGTGCATCGAACACCTGCTTTACGGGTGCTGCGGGAGTCGGCCCGACGTGGACTAAAGAGAACAAAGTGTCTGGTAATGCATTGAGAGCCACCGCTTTGCGTTCGACCGTTTCTTCTGCCGGGCGATTTGGGTCGGGCTTGGTACGCGCTTCTCGAGGCTTTGGATTGGGGCGGACGACGCCGTCTAGGAAGGCTTGTGAAGTCGTGGCGCTACCCGCCCGCACAATCACTAGGGGGCGCCCAGTCGCCTCTGAACTTTCCAGCGCGGCATCGAGTTTAGACTTGGAATCGGGAGTTTCCTTTTCGGGCAGAGTAAATAGATCCGTCTTGCTCCGATCCAATGCGGCGGCATCTCGCGGGGCTTTGAACTCTTTCCCATCGAAAACAATTCCGGGTGCTGCTCCTTCTCGAACTAAGCGCAAAGAAAGCTCTTTGGTGGCTACCGGTGCTTGCTGGCCGTTGCCAACTGCAATGAAATCAATGGACGTATCTTTTGTTCCCTCGAGGAGCTTTGCGAGATTTACGGTCCCCGTTTGAGGATCCAGGTAGAGCGAATGCACCAGATTCAAACCCACGTTGCCAATGTGCTCTTGCTGCTGGGAAACGGAATTCGCATTCAAGCGCAAATGCACTTGCAGAGTGATGGGTTCTCCGCCGGGAGTAAGCTGCGCCTTGATCCCAACCCAAGCATGGCCTTCGCCACGGTTCGTTTCGGCCGCGACGCCCATGGCATATTTAACGCCGCTGCTATTGGGTTGAATCCGATCGAATTCCGTATCTAGCTGCCCTTCTAGCCGCTTGCGGCTTGCATAGTCACCGGGATCGCCGTCTTTGCGAGCGGAAGTCGCCGTCGCCGGGGTTCCTAAGTCGTTGTACTCCCTGTCGCTAGCAGCCATCTTGTAGGGCTGTGCATGGAATTGCGCCGTTTTGCCCAAGACCTCCGCGATCTTCATTCCTGCGCCGATTTCCGATACCGCTCCTGCACCTAACAAGCGTGGATCTTTTCGTACGGCGATCTCTTTTTTCTGTTGGGGTGTTACCAGCTCACCGCCGTGGGCGGAGTAGTACAAGTCTCTCGGAAAAACGCCCGTTTCTGTGAAGAAACGCGCGACTTCAGATTTTGGATCCAGGCGTGGAGCAGTGCCGCTCGCATCGGATTGGGTGATATCGCGCAACCAATCTGTAGCAGTGAATCGGCCGGCCTCCAAGAGCGTAACCTGCAAACGTGCAGTGAGATCGACTAGTTTAGCGCGATCCTCTGCAGAGAGGTTCGCGACTCCGCGGTCTAATAGGCGTTCCGCTTCCACGATCAGGTAACGCGGGGTTGAGTAGTAGCCAAACCCTTGAGGGTCTTCATTGCGGCGCTGCTGTTCTTGGAATATATCGCGCGGCATACCGCCTACAGGAACTTCCGACTTCTGGTACTGGGTAATCACATCGCGCAGGTGTTCCCCGAGAGCTACATTCGAGGGTGCTTTGGCTTCTAAGAACTTCTTCACGTCCGCGACATTGTTTCGCGTGCCGGACCAATCCTTATCGCTCGGGGGAATCCAACCGGACTGGTTCCATTGCCCAAACAGGCGTTGCGAAGCTCCCTTCGGAATTTCAAAAGCATTTTCAAGCCAAAGGGTAAATCGCAAACCCGCATGCGCTTTCGCAGGAAGCGATTGGAGTTCTTTGGGGGCATCGGGCAGTGCGCCACTCTCAATCAAAAGCGCCAGATTGTCCAAGCGTGTTTGAGGAGGGCCTGCATTTAGTTTTGCAGCTGCTTGAGCGTCGGTCAGCCCGCGAAGGCTCGCTGCTAGGCCTTTTTCCAGGAGGTTGTTCTCGCGTAAGGCATGCACGTGTTCTGCGCCGAACGTGAAGCTGCTGGGAGTGTGCTTGTAGTATGCGCCGTTGGCGTACAAGCGCCGTGCGGCTTCTCGCGTCTGGACCATCAGGTCAGGGTTCTGGTGCCACACGGAGTGGTGGGCCAGATCGTGGAGAGCGACTGTTCCAAGGTGCTCCGCATTGCGTGGGCCCAGGGCGGAATTCTCTCCAAGTACAAACCAACCTTCCGTCAGCATTCGTAGAGAGTCGCGGAACGGAACAATGCCAGTAACTGGTTGGGCTCCGGGTGGTTCCTTATCCCCAAATCCGACTGCGACGTATCTGTAAGAATCCCCCTCTTTGATGCGAAAGACACGTGCGGGCCGTATTGTCCCAGAGGCGGGTATGCGGCCGGAAGCAACCAGTTCGTCGACGTGGCCATTGAGCTTTTGAACAGCTTTATCCAACGGCACCGTCTCAATCTGATTTGTCTGCTTTCCGAAACGGAAGCCCAGAAATTCTTCGAGGAACTTTGCGTGGGGATGGCCCGCAGCGCTAGCAGCCCGATACAGATTCTGGGCGGCGATAACGGCAAGTTTAGAACGCGCCTCCGAAGACTCTTCGCCCAACGTGAAAACAGCATTCTCGGGGCTCAAACGTATCCGGTTGCGCAAAGTATGTAGAGGCCCACTCGGAGCGCCTGCCCCGCTATGGACATAAGTCGTTGTTGGAAAGTGCACAAAGACCGCCGGCTTGGAAATTACATTATCACTCCCCGATGCTGGTTCGGTCAGGGCGAGTCGTGCATCGAGCCCCGCGCCTTGCAGAAAGAAAGCAAAAGCCAGTTCGTCGGCGCGGTGGCTCTTGGGCCCTTTACCAAGAACGGCTTCCGTTAAACTGCCGGGAGGAATCGGGCGCGGGCTTCTTTGAGCGGCAAGGATTTTTTCAAGTTCTGCTTTGGAAATTCCAGCGAAGACAGCACGCGCAGCATCGGTAAACGTGGCAATGTTATCTGCGGAGAGAGGTTCCCCACTCCACTCACGGGCGAATTGCTCTCCCGCAGAGCGCAATACCTCGACGGGGAGAGCGTCCACGTAGAGGCGGCGCTGTTTATCTCCACTGCCTTCCAAAGAAACGAAATCGCCGATCCCTATTTTAGAGTCAGTGTCGACCAAAGAACGGCGCCCTAGAGCCAAAGAATCTCGGCGACGCGAGAGAGAGGATGTGCCCGAGCGTCCCTGGCTTTCGAGCAAGTCGGCTTGTTTCAAGATTGTCCGGACGTCGTCGCTCCCGGAAAGGCGGCGGATCTCGTTCACCATTTCCCAGCCAGCGCGGACGGCATTTTCATATTCGGCGGCCCTTTGAGACTCTGGAATGCGCTTAACGTCTCGAGCTGCGTTTTCCTCAATATACTGACGGATGGCCTGGTCACGCAGGACGCTATGAGTTTGGGCCAGCTCAAAGGGCGTCAATCGGCTCGAGATTTCGTCATTGAGGCGTCTACGCAGATCTTCACTCTCTTGCGGGGAAACGGGACGCCCCAAACTCGCAACGGCGCGAGCCTCCACAGAGTGCATCAAGGTATTGAAGTCAGGAGGGGCTCTTTGGAAATCAAAGTTTTCCGGAGCGAAGGCCGTCATCCCGCGAGAAGCGGCATCTAGTAGCGCTGCTTGGGTTTCTGCGGGCAGGGCAGGTTTTTTAGATCGTTGTTCCAGTGCGACTTCCGCAAGGCTTCGGGGATCGCTGATGTTATCGCGGTAAAAGGCGCCCTCGATCATCAGAAGCGTAATGGGTTTGTCGCTTGTGTTTTGAATAGTCGCATTGCGCAGGCCTTGCCGCAGCACACCCGTTGCTCCAAGTACGGAGGCATCGTCGACATAGGCCACGCCATCTACTCGAAGTGCTCCGTCGGCGCCTGTGGGGACGACGATAACGCTGTCTGCACGTTGTCCTTTCTGGATGACCGTTTCGCCGGGCTGCACGGTTACCAGGCGGAAGGATCTTGGATCTGCGAGGTCCTGGCGAGTTAACGTCCCTAGCGAAGGAAGGATCGTACGCATGCGGTAGTACCAACCCGTTTGCTCTGCGGGATTCAAAGCAGCTCCATCTCGGAAAACCTTACCGGCGGGAGGAGCAGACGAGTAGCCTGCTCGTTCTGTTTCCACGGCGACTTTACGAGCCACAAACTGGCGCGTGGTCGGAGAAACACCGGGGTTCAACAGCACCACGGCCCGTGTGGGCTTGCCAGTGAGGTTGGAATAGTTCTGGGCATCTTGAGCGGCGGCTTCCGCACTCGATACAATTAAGTTCGGTTGGGAATGACCGACGCTATAAACAAGCTCGGTGTGTCCGTCTGCAGCCTGGCGTACGGTGCGCGAGGCAATATTTGCTCGGCCTACTTCCACGGCGGGTAGGGGCACCCGCACGGGAACTCCACCTAAGAGCAAAATAGCTTGGGGCTTGGGGCTCGATGTGTCTGGGATGACTTGGTTGCCTCCCAATCGATCGTCTAAGCCAGGCGCCTGCTCCGCGACAAGAGTGCGCAGACTTTGCAGGTGCTCGCGGATGTTCGTAAGCAATGGGCCATCGATCGAAGCGAATGCCGCGGCAGCGCTCAATCGGTACGACGCTAGAAACTCCCGGAAGGCCATGTCATCTGAAAATGCTTTTGCAGGAATATCGGGACGGATCGCTACGGGGGCCAAATCCAGGATTTCGGCTGCTAGCTTCGGTTGGAGGCTAGGCGGGCAAGCGCCTTGGAAGAAAGGTTGCAGGGCGCGTAAGGCGGCACTCTGTAGCTGTGGATCCGACTTATCCGCGGAAGTCGCACTAGCTAGGTTAAGCACGAATGCAAGTTCTCCCTGCTCGAGGGCTTTCGGCGCGCGAGCCAGTGCGTTTTCCATTCTCTCGTGGGAAAGAAAATCTGCTTCGTTTTGTAAGTTTAGGATCTGGTTCTCCGATAGGCGCAAAAGATCTTCGGGTTCGGTGCGCACTCGTTGTTCGGCAGCGATGCGGAGCATTTCTTCAGAGAAGTCGCGGGTGGCGGGAGCTACTTTTCCCGAGAAGCGTTCCCGGAACGAATGCACTGCCGGACCCGCTAGAACGCGCTGAGCATCCTGCGAAGGGAAGATATGTTTGGAAGTCACCGCGGGAGCACCGACGGCTGTGGCCACAGCCGCAGATGGAGAGGAGCTCGTGGGGATAACGATCTTCCCACTGTTGGACTCTTCGAATTGGGCGATGACGGGGCCGCAATCTTTATCTTGCGTGCCGGGGCCCGCCGCCGTGAGCAGCAAGAGCACCAGAAACAGGGGTGGTAAACGCGCAGTCATCCACTCAGCTTATCGACACTAACTGCTTGATTTATTAGCGCTAAAACCCGGAATTGCCGCGGTGCGCGCACTAAAGAGATCGCCGCATCATGCCGAAAAGGCAGGTGGGGGATCGTGTGTCCGCTTCTAACAACCTCAAACCTGCTTCCGAGCCTAAACCCGCCCGGAAACACCAGCGCCAGAAGCTCTACCTGAGCGAGTCCGTGGACGTGGAAATCATCTGCGTCCGGGGAGCGGTGCGTGGGCGTGTCATCGACGTCGACCCCAAGGGCGTCGGTGTGCTTGTGCCGCAAGAAAAAGACTGCCTCCAAGATGGCGAAGCCGTGGAGCTAGCGATTTCCACGAACTCGTTCCAAAAGTCTTGGTCTCTGCACGGGGTCATCCGCAACAAGGCGGCGTTGGAAACGGCCGAAGGCAAATTTGCGCGACTAGGGATCGAAATCTTAGGCGACGAGAAAAGCGAACTGCAGAAGAGAAAATCGCAAGGGTTTCACTTTTACGCGAGCCCGGAATTCTTTCGCCCGGTCGCCTATTTTGAACACCCCATTACTTTTGGCGAAGTGGTGCACTTCCAAGTGCACGAAGTCAGCCCACAAGGCTGCACCGGGCGCACGTCCCTACGCAACAAGGGTCTGTTTCCGGGGTTATCTATTCGCTTAGAGTTTTTTGTGCCGACTAAGGGCGAATTTTCCACCGACGCGCACATTTTGGAAGTTATCCCGAGCGGGGACGGAAACTTCGCGAGCGTGCGCTTCTCATTCGACGATCCACCACCAGAGCTCTTGGCGGCGATTGCAGAATTTATCCTTTCCTTCAATCCGGATGTAACGGTGAAGTCCTTGC
>JAIEOG010000087.1 GCA_019750655.1 bacterium | reverse complement strand
TGCCGCTGCGGGGGGCGGTAATGGTGGCGGTGGCGCTGCGGCCGTCGCTGGCCCATGGGGCGCTGCTGCTGCCGCAGGTGGTGGCGGTGGTGCTGCAGTCGCTGTTGGAGGCGGCTCTTATGGGTACTACCTTCCCTATTTTTCGGTGGGCGATGGCCGTGCGGTATCCACTGGCCATTATTCCCCTCCCGCTCCACACGACATTGATAATGGGCGAGTCGGCGTGAGTTCAAAAGATTGGGGAACTCTGGTCTATACACCGTCAAGTGGCGCGACTCTCTTAGCTTACGAGCATGAGGATGATGCGATTGTAGCGGAGAAAGAGTTTTCTAGAGATGCGCATGTTTTCGCAATCACCTTCAAAAACACTTGTGTCGCCATGGCTCGTCCCATTCATAAAGATTGGAATACCGAGCAAAGATGGTCAGATACATTCGATAAAACCGAAGTGTACAAAGCCGCGATGGGAACGCACCCGACTTATTTACGCAAGGGGCTTTTAAAAACCTGCAATGGGGAGTTCAAGAGACCTTGTAAAATCATTACGGTCCTCTGCGCCGGCCAAAGTGGTTACCAAGTGTTGAGTAACGATCTGAAGCCAGAACCACCGATCACTGTCTTAAAATAGCTTGAGAAGTCACCCGGTCACCCCGGGTGACTCTTTCGTAAATCTCGGGAAATACCTACAAAGGTTTGCGGTTGAACGCCTGCGCTTCCTGGAGAAACTTCTCCGTCCCCTCTTGGCCCACAATTCCCCAGGCCGTTGCGTAGTCGCCACCAATGAAAGCGTAGAGCTGGTCGGTGTTCCGGATAAGTTCTTCATCGCCCAGTTTCACGTAAGCGGCTTTCTGGATCGCCATCAAGTGTAAGTGCACCTGCACATTAGTCGGTTCGTCTTTGTACTTCTGGAGTAGCGCCGAACCTGCGAAGAACCTCTCATCGACGAGGTTATCCACTAGGCTATGCAAAAGCTCGTGGTGGGTCATGCTCACGAAAGCCACTAGACCCATCGGGGAGCCGATCTTGGGATCCGCTTGGGCTGGGCCTTGGAGGTACGGCCGTGCCGACACGATGAAGGCCGGATCACCCATAGGCGTCCAGCTACAAAGCGTTAGGGCCACGGAAAATTCTCTCCGGCTAAACTCGCGCCCCGCCATCTCTTGCGAAGCCGCGATCAACCCCGCGGCTTTCCCGTCCCAAGCACTCTGGAACTTCGGTAGTTTTTCAAAAAGCTCTTGCTGCCAGCTAGGCTCGATCTTGAAAGCCGTTTTCGCCTGGCAAACCATATCGAAAATCGCGGCTTGCTGTAAGAACAGCTTGGGAGAAACCTGCCCCAACATCTGTGGGACAGAACCCACACTGCCACCGGAACAACCCGCTAATAACAACGCTGCCAGGAAAAATCGAATCATCACTCCCCCAAACCAAGAATGCTCAGGGAGCGCTGGTGAGCCGTCAACTAGCTTTGCGGAATTCTTGTGGGGAGAGCGCTTTTGGATGTTTGGTCAGCGCACTTTGAAAAACCCCTGCCACGATTTGCTGGCCCAGGTTGTAGAAAATAATCGGAATCATCACCGTCGGGTGATCCGCCAGCGCGAGAGAGGCTAAAACCAATCCCGTTCCATTATTGTTCATTCCCAAGCCAAAAGTGAGCGCCGTGCGATCCTCTTTATCCAATTTGAAAAATCTAGGCCCTTGCCAACCCAAAACAAAACTCGTGACACACAGAACCACGACCACAGCCATGATTAGCGCCAAAAAATCGTAGTCTGGATTTGCAAAAGCTTGCGGCAGGGCGGTGCTGGCGTTGATGTAGTTCAGCACAAAAAGATTGGCGATATTCGCCAAACGAAAGTAGGGGACGATTTTTTGAAACGTGTTTGGGGCGAGAAAATGGCGTAAAGCCATTCCCAACAATGACGGAATGACCACCGACAGAGCTAGAAATCCCCCTGCCCCCGAACTAGCTATTTCACTGAGGTCCTCGGAGTAGTCACCCACGGTGACTTTAGCCACCAGATTAAACACGAGCGGTGTCGTTAACGGGGACAAAACCGTGGATAAAACTACTAGCCCCAAGATCAAAGCCGGATTGCCTCCCGCACTCTGTACCCACGCCGCTGACGATCCGGCGATGGGCATGGAGGAGATAATCGCGAGCCCCACTAAGATATTCTGGATTTCATCGTTGTTATGCCAGAAGTGGCCGAAGGCCGCGAATACGAGTGTGAAGACCAACGGAAAAGTGAAGTTCGCGCATACCCCTGCCAGTAGAATATGCGTTGAGCGAAGAAGCTTTTTGAGCTGACTCACTTGGCAAGACAAACCCGCATTAAAGAGCAGGAATGAAAGCATCAACATCGGCAACGGAAAACTAAACCCACTGGCCGACGGGTGCGCAAAAGACACCTTGCGTAAAAACAGTCCCACCCCCGGCAAGAGTACTGCTAGCCCATAACAGGCCAGAAGGCAGACCAGCATGTTTTCATGAAGAAAGTGGTAGAGCCGTTCATGAAGCGCATTAGAGCCGTGAGATTTGTTCATACTTCCAATTTTATTCTGAAAGACCAAATCCCCAAATGCCAAAATCCGCCACTGGTGACGAAACCCGTCCCCGGGGTGAATCGGCACTTAGCGCCCCTTTAGGCTTGCGGGCGTTCTGGCACAGCCGATGCAAATTACCCCCTCTGCCCAGAGAGGAAAAACAAAGGTTTGAAGCTTATGCAAAGCCGTCTTGTTTTTCTTTTAGTTACGTTAATTGCCGCAGGTTGTGCGCAAACTTTCCCCAGACTCCAGGGCGGACAAACCCCGGGAATCGGCAGCGGGCCTGGGGCCTCAGGTTGGGCCGCCAATCTGCCGCAGCTCCAACAACGCTGTAACTCTCAGCTGGGCACCAGCGAAGTCGGTTACAGCTTGAACCCCGGCCAAATCCAAAACTTCTGCTACTGCGCGTACTACATCATCAGCATGGACAATAGCTGGGAGTCGTTCCAGAGCAACCCGCACGCCGCGATTGAAAACTCTCAGTGGGGCCTAACAGAGTGTGATTTCGGATCGGAAGATCCGGTGTTTCTCGCTCAGAATATGGGCTTTTAGTTCTTCGCCGGAGCCGGGTTATCGTCCCCACGGTAGCCCGGCAAGTAGGCAGCATCCATCGCTAGCGAAATCTGTACCGCCATTCGAAGCGCAGCTTCAAAGCCAGCATCCCCCTCACCCAGCGGAATCCGCATACGGTAGAAATTCGCCCACGCGAATTCGGAATAGAGCTTTTGCTTTTTCTTAAAGGCTTTCTGGCGCCGAGCGAAATACGCAAGACTTCGGTATTCGTCATCCCCAAAACCCAGGATGTCTGTCGGCAGCTTGTCACGTGTATGCGCTCGGCCGGTTTGATCGACTAAGTGCAGGTAACCCCGCCGCCGCATCTTCCTCCAAAAGTGTTTCTTCTGGCTCCAATCCGCCACCACACGAATGGGCAGCTCTTCAATACCCGCCAGATAGGCGGCAAAAACGAGGTGATGGCCGTCGATTAAGTAGCGCTTTCCTTCGGGCCCGATCACGACTTTAGGGGCCTTGCGTATCAGGTAGAGCTCTCGTTCGCGTTCATGCATCGCCAGAATCTTGTCGCGGCGGTGCTCGGCTGCGCGCATGCCGATATCGAGCTGCGTGGGATGCAGGGAGAGTGGCTTTGCCGTATCCACGTACAAGACCGCGTGGGTGCACAGAGGCTTTTTTGCAAAAACTTCCGCACTCAACACGCAAAGTAAGAGAAATAGAAAACGCACGCGCCGACTTTAATAGGGTTTGCTGGGTTGTGGGTTAGAAGCCTGTTAGGTCTAAGCTCTGTCTCGCTGCCCTCGGCCTTTATCGCCTCGGAACAACACGCGAATGGCCTGGGACTTAAAGCCCAGTTTCAAGCGCAGCTGCTTGGACAAGTACGTCCGGTAACTATCCGGGATATTCGCTTCCCGGTTCATGAAGAAAACAAACGTCGGCGGATCCACACGCACCTGGCTCGCGTAGAGGATGTTGAAATTATGCCGTCCAGCATTCGGCGGCGGGTTACCACCGATGATGCGGTCGACGATTTCGTTCAACCGCGATGTCTTCACCCGCTTTTGAGCCTGCCGGTAAATGCGGTGTGCCAGAGGGAGAATCTGCTCGGTGTTGAACCCACGTATACCGCTGATGGGCAAGAGGTGGAAGTTTTCGAGATAGTTCTTAAACTCGGTGCCATCTAAGAACGATTTGCGTTCGCGGCTGCCCAGGTGATCCCAGAAGTTTAGGAGTATCGCCGTCGGGCGGCCTTCGCGCACCACGAGATTCAACAAGCGAATATCCTGATCCGTCACGCCTTCGTGGCTGCCAATCATGAGCAGCACAACATCGGCATCGCGCATCATGCGTGTCGACGCTTGGATGGAAAACACTTCGATGGAGCTCTTCGTGCTTCGAGGCCGGCGGATCCCCGCCGTATCAATCAGGCGTACGCGGCCCTGTGGCGTATCAAGCTCAAACGCGACGGAGTCGCGCGTCGTCAAAGGCTGCGGGCTAACCCGCGAAACCTGAGCACCGCAAAGGCGGTTCATCAAAGTGGACTTACCCGTATTCGGGCGGCCAATGATGGCTACCGTCAAAGGCGCTTCGCCCTCGGTGACGGCCGTCACGCGCTCAAGGCCTTCTGCCGCTTCCCCACCGCTGCTCAACACGGAAAGCAGCCAAGCCTTCAACGCTGGCAAGTTGAAACGGTGAGCCGCGGAAACGCTGATGACTTCTTCGAAACCGAGCTCCGAAAAGTCAGTTTCCGGATGCGCTTCCTTCGCTTCTACTTTATTCAAGCAAAGCAGCACTCGCTTGCGCGCCATTTTCAGACGGCTAGCGATCCACTTATCAAACGGCGTGGGCCCCGCAATCGCGTCGACTACAAATAGGAAAATATCGCCGCCTTCGATTTGCTTATCGAGGAGTGCTTCATCGGCTTCCGAAAAAATCCCCTGGCTATCCGTCAGCGAAAAATTCTCGTTTTCCCAAGTCACCTTTTCGGTAACGTTATCGAGAGTCGTCCCCGGCTCATCCCACACAATCGCCCGCCGGTACCCCAGCAACGCATTGAGTAGACTTGATTTACCGACGTTCGGCCGGCCTACGAGGACTATCTGGCGTTCCATTTCACGTTTCCAATTCGAGGTATTTGTTCAGCGCGCGGGCATCGTCACGCCAGTGCGGCTGTACGCGCACAAAAAGTTTCAGACAAACTTGGTGACCGAGGTAACCCTCGATATCTTGGCGAGCCGCAGTACCAATGCGTTTGAGCATTTCACCCTGCTTGCCGATCAAAATCCCACGGCGCGACTCGGAGTCGACCCAGATGATGGCATGGTAAGTCGGCACGCGATCGGGCTGCTTTTCTTCCGGCCAATTCTCCATTTCCACGCGCACCGTGTAAGGGACTTCTTGGCGCGTAGCCGTGTAAACTTTTTCACGGATAAACTCGCTCAAGACGAAATCCTGAGAACGATCCGTTTTATCTTCGGGCGAATACCAAGGCATGCCTTCGGGCATCATGGGGCTCAAAAGCTTAGCCAAGCGATCCACGCCGTCTTTTTTCAGCGCAGACACTGGAATAATTTCCGAGAAAACACCCAGCTCGTGGATTTTTTGCAAGAGCGGCAGGAGATCGCCTTTAGCAACTTTGTCGACCTTGTTCAAAATGCAAAAAGTCTTCTCGATCGGCTTGTTCGAGATCCGTTCCTTCAGCTGCATGATTTGAGAAAATGCTTTGGGGTTCGACACATCGAAGACCCAAACGAGGAAATCACAGTCTTTGGCGTTCTTATCGGCGACCTTATTCAAGAGCCGCGCAATGCGATCGGGATTTCGCTGAAACCCCGGGGTATCGACGTAAATAATCTGCTCGCGTTCTTTAGTCTGGATGCCACGGATGCCGTGGTAGGTCGTCTGCGCGCGTGGCGAAACGATGCTGAGTTTGCGCCCCAGCAAAGCATTCATCAAAGTCGATTTACCGGAATTGGTCGGACCGACGAGACCTACGAAACCGCTGCGAAAAGATTCCATTACGCTTCTCCCTCTACCACCGGCGGCACTTGACGCTCCCGCTCAATCGATTCCAAGGCCAAACTAGCGGCCTTTTGTTCGGCGTCTTTTTTACTGCGCCCATCGCCCGTACCGAAAAATCGTCCATCGACGTGGATTTCCACGCGGAAGGTTTTGTCGTGCTCCGGGCCCCAGCTATCGACCATGCGGTAGACAGGTGTGGATTTATACAAAGACTGGGTGACCTCTTGTAAATAGGTCTTATTGTCTAAGCTCGGTAGCGAACCACCGTCTCCCAACGCCAACTGGCGGATAGAGAGCTCGAAAACGCGCGATAAAAGTGCCGAGGCTTCTAAAAGCCCACCGTCTAAGTAGACCGCGCCCACTAACGCTTCCAAAGCCGCAGCCAATATGGAGCGTTTCTCTGCTCCTCCCGAGCGTTTTTCGCCCTGCCCTAAAAGAATCAGGTCGCCAATCCCCAGCTCCCAAGCTAGCTCAGCCAGATGCCGGCGGCTCACGAGGTAACTGCGCCAACGAGAGAGCTTGCCCTCGGAGGCGTCTGGGTAACGCTCCATCAAAAGCTGTGCGACCACTAAGCCAATCACGGCATCGCCCAAGAACTCTAGGCGCTCGTTATCCCGCATGGGCGCCAGGCTCGGGTTGAGCTTGCGGTCTTCATTCGAGAAGGACGAGTGGGTCAAGGCTTCGCGGACGAATTCGACTTTGAGAAATCGGTATTTTAGGAGGGTCTGGGACTGCTCCAACAGAACAGTCCACCCCGCGATTCGGTCCAACACAAACAGCCTTAGGTCTGGGACCGCTGGATGAAAACGTCCCGATGACGCAATCATTCAAAGGTCCCTTATCTGACCAAGGCGATACCACAGCACGCTAATGGCCACAACGGGCCAGTTCAATGGTTGGGTTTGCTTTAACCCCCTGGTTTGACAAGCCCAAAGTGCGCGCGATACCGTCCGGCCTCGCGCATGGAGCTGTTTCCCTACCAATGGATCGAGCGAATTATCGCTATCAATAGTGAAACCCACCGAAGCAACGCCGAGGTGGTCGCATTCCTACGCCCTTTACTCCAAGAAGCCGGTCTCAAAGTCCAAACGCAGGACGTCCGCGAAGGCAGCGAAGTCTTCACGAACCTCATCGCGTACAACCAGCACCCAACGCACCCCGATCTGCTCCTCTTCAATACACATCTAGATACAGTCTCGGGTGGCGATACCTCTCAATGGACCAAAACGGGTGGCGATCCCTGGAAAGCGACGCGCGTGCGCGACCGCATTTATGGTTTGGGCACAGCCGACGTAAAAATCGATTTCCTCTGTAAGCTTTGGGCGATTCGCCAGAGCGGCAATCTGCAACGGCCCATTGCACTCGTCGGCACTTACGGCGAAGAGCGTGGATTAGTAGGCGTTCAAAAACTCTTTGATGAGAAGAAAATCACGCCGAAATACGCCGTCGTGGGCGAGCCGTCTGTCTTGGAATTGATCTACGCGCACAAGGGGCACTTCATCGGCGTGGCGCGCTTTCCATTAGAGCGCCTAAACTCCGAAGCGCACACTCTGAAAACAAAAGGCAAAGCCGCGCACACCTCGACGCCTCACCTTGGAGTAAATGCGCTTACTAAGCTTTTGCAAACCGTGGCCAAGAAAAAACTCGGGCTTTGCTCGCTCGAAGGCGGCGTGAACGACAACCGCGTCCCCGAATCCGCACAAGCTCAAGTCATTTCCGAAGCTGGAAACGCCACTCGCACCCTTTTGGAGTTCGTCGCCCGGATGGAAAAGCTAGTCGGCGTGCTCGCGAAAAAGCGCGACCGCGCTTTTAACCCTTCTGCCTCGACGCTGAGCTGGAACGTTGCTCGCACAGACAACGGCCATGTGGAGCTAACGTTCGACATACGAACGCTTCCCGGCGTAGACAGCGCGCGTCTGCGTAAAGATGTGGAAGCCGCGCTGCCTAAGGGCGCTTCTTGGACCAAAATCGCCATTGACCTTCCGCTAGCTGGAAGCAAAACGAGCCCACTAATCCAAGCCGCCAGCCGCGCATTGCGCGAGTGCGGCGTGAAGCCTGTTATCAAAACGAAAGCGTCTTGCACCGAAGCGGCCATTTACCACCACTATGGCGCGCAGGCTTTTGTCTTCGGTCCAGGGATTTCGGTGGGTAATGTGCACAAACCCAATGAGCACAATTTGCTCAGCCAGATTAGAGTAGCGACGCAGTTTTACCAGGCTTTGCTTCACCAGCCTTTGGAAAGGTCTTAACCGATGGATCCGAATTTCCTCATACGTAGCGTTCGGGAAGACGATCTCGAGGGCCTGCACCAGCTCAGCCAACAGGTTTACTTCATCAACCTTCCCGACGATCGGGAAATTCTGAAGGAAAAGATCCGCATCTCGTTGGATTCCTTCAATGGCGAAATCGAAGACAAGTTTGCCCGCGAGTACATCCTCGTCTTGGAAAACCTTGAAGACCACTCGCTCGTCGGCAGCTCGATGATCATCGCGCGCCACGGGAGCCCTGGCTCGCCACACATGTATCTGGAGTTGCGCGAAGTCCAAAAATACAGCGAGACAATCCACAGCGGGCTTATTCACAATGTCCTGCACCTGCGCTTTGACGAAGACGGCCCCTCGGAAATTGGGGGTCTCGTGCTGGACCCGAACTACCGCAACCGCGATGAAAAGCTCGGCCGGCAGCTTTCCTACGCGCGCTTCTTGCTCATGAAAATGCGCCGGCGCGTTTTCAAAGACCGCATTCTCTCCGAACTCATGCCACCGCTCACGGAGAGTGGCGAGAGCGTGCTTTGGGAAGCGCTGGGACGCAAGTTCACGAACCTTTCCTACCAAGAAGCCGACTTGCTCTCGCGTAAGAACAAAGAATTTGTCACGAGTCTCTTCCCCCGGGGCGATATCTACACCTGTTTGTTACCGCCCGAAGCACGCGACGCGATCGGGAAAGTCGGCCAAGCGACTGAGCCTGTAAAACACATGCTCGAGAAAATCGGTTTCCGCTGGAAACAGCACATCGACCCCTTCGATGGCGGCCCGCACTATTGGGCCGAAACCGACAAAATTTCCATCGTGCGGGACACAAAAAAATGCCGCGTGAGCCGCGAACCCCTGCGCCGCAAGGGGAAAGACCTGGCGCTCGTCGGGGTGTTTGCGAAGAACGAGTACCTGTGCTGCCAAACTTCGATTGAAGTGACTCGCGGCTCGGCGCAACTGCCAAAAGCCACGCTGGAGGCCTTGCAAGTGGAGTCCGGTGACACGGTTTACGTCATGCCGCTTTCCTAGTAGTTTTTATGGTTCAGATCTGGAGAGGCCATGAACACACCGCAGCGTAGGTTTCTCGGCAACTATGTTTCAGGCGCCTTCGCCTTACCGGCTCAGGCCAACGGAGAGCTCAAAAGCAGCAACCCCGGCGATCTCGACGCCGCAGTCGTCGACTGCCCCTTCAGCTTCGAAGCTGTGGGCGATGCAGTGGAAAGCGCAGAGAGCGCCGCGGCAAGCTGGCGGCGACTCACTCTCTCGGATCGGCAAGCCGCCCTGGCCCGTTACCGCGGTTGCCTCGGAAAAGCCCAAGACGAAATCGCAGCGCTCATCAGTTTCGAAACGGGCAAACCCTATTGGGAATCCCAAGAAGAAGTCCAGGAAACGCTCAGCACGATCGATTTCTATTTAGACAGCGCACAGAAAACGCCACTGGAATCGCCGCTCGAGGCGCAACCCGATGGCGCGACAACGCGTGTATCGCACTTCCCACGCGGCGTGGCGGCGGTGATTTCCCCCGGGATCAACCCCGTTTGCGATGCGCACCTGCACCTTGTACCTGCATTGCTTTACGGCAACCCGGTCGTTTTCAAAGCCTCGCGGCATGCTCCCCTCGTGGGCCAGGCGGTCGCGGAAGCAGCACACCAGGCCGGATTCCCTGTCGGCGTTTTCAATATGGTGCAGGGGGACGCGGAGCTAGCGCGTCGACTGGTTTCTCACCCGGATATTCAGTCGGTGTTTTTCACAGGCTCCTGTGAAACCGGCTTGATGATCAAAAAGCAGATTCTTTCCGATTTCTGGAAAGTCGCCGTACTCGATATGGTCGGCAAAAACGGCGTACTGCTCTGGAAAGACTGCCAGTATGAGCAGGCACTGCTCGAAACGCTCTACTCTGCGTTTTTAACGTCCGGGCAACGCCGTACCACGGCGAACCGCGTACTGGTCCACCGCTCGCTTATCGATCGCTTCCAGGCGGACTTCCATGCTTTGTCTAAGAAGATTTCCATCGGTTATGGCCTTGCGGAGTCGGCGCCTTTCTTGGGCCCATTGCTCAATGACACGGCCGTCGAAAACTACATCCGCTATCAAGGGATTGCCGTTCGCGAAGGTTGCGAAGAAATCATGCGTGGGAAGTCCCTCGAGCGCCAGCCGAAGGGACATTACGTTTCGCCTTCGATTCACCTCGTGACTCGCGTGGACCCAAAAAGCGTTTACCAGAAGAGCGAAATCTTCGGGCCGAACATCGCACTTTATGCGTTTGATGACATCGAAGAAGCGATTGAGATTCTCAATCTCTCGCAGCACGGGTTGGTGGCGTCGATTTACGCCAAGGACCGCGCCGTGTTCCAACGGGCTTGCGAAGAGGTCCGTGTGGGAACGCTGCACTGGAATCAACCGACACACACCGCGACTTATCGACTGCCACGCGTCGGCCACAAGAAAAGCGGCAATGCACGGCCCTTAGGAAGCCTGGCCTGGCAGCAATGCACTTACCCCGTCGTCGCGACGGAAAAGGCAGCACCGAAAGCGGAACTCCCTGCGGCTTTGCCGAGGAGCTCAAAACCGTGAACGGCCCAAGCCTGATTTTGCGCCACGACAAGGCCGGCGACGCCATTAAATCACTGCCCGCGCTAAGGGCCCTTAAAGCCCGTTTCCCGCACATCGAGCTACACATCCTCGTTTCGCCGCACAATAGCTCTTTGTTCGAATACGAGCCGGGCTTGCACGCGCACCGCCTCCCGCCTCATTGGGAGAATCTGAAGCCGGAAGTGTTGCGCGATCACTTGGCGAACCAAGGCATGCCGCGCGCCTTCTCGCGTGTCGTAAGCTTGCTTTGCGATGCCTTTGAACAAAACGATCGCTTACTGATGCTTTTCCCCGCGACGGAAAAATTTGCTGTTTCGCTCTGGGACCAAAGCCTCCAAAGCGAAATCACGCCGATTCCATTGCCCCAAGGAACGCCCGCCGGGAGTGATGAGTGCGAAAACATCGCTTGGATTCTCTCTCAGGCGTTTTGCGTCGACTTACCGAACGTTTCTCTGCCGACATCGGGCGCACCTGTCCTGAGTGAGCAAGACCGCCGCGAAGCGGATACGCTTATGGGACAGAAAAAGGGCGTCTGGATTGGCTTCTGCCCTTTCGCGGGCTTAAAAAACCGTTCCCACCCCGCGACGAGCTGGGAGCGTTTCCTCCAGCAGGTTTCGCGCACGCCGCAGCTCGAAAAGATTTTCCTCTTTGGCGCGCCCTCGGATTGCTCGGCGTTGGAGCAGCTACAACGCCAATGCTCTGAGCCGCAACGCGTGCAGCTCTGTTTCCCGTCTTCCTTCCGCACCCTCGGCGCATACCTGCGCCGGTTGGATGGTGTGGTGGCTGTGGACTCCGGTCCATTGCACCTGGCCCGGACTCTGGGCTTACCTGTGCTGGGCATCCTCAGCGGCGGCGATGTCCGGCGCTGGTTTGCAAGCCTCGGCGCCCATGAGCGCCTCCTGCGCCGGGGACTCTTCAACCGCTTCCCCATGGGCTGGGAAATGACCTGGGCCTTCCGCCGCTGGTTGCGGCAATTGGCGCCTAATAGCCAGGACCTTCCTATTTTGGCCGTAAACGACTAAGGTGCCGCCGATGGAAGAACTGCCCCGCATTCTAGGGCTCGACATCGGCACTAAACGCACGGGCGTTGCCGTGTCGGATGCCACCCGCTTTTTGGGCAGCCCCCTATGCACCATCGAAGAACGCGACCCCGTTCGGTGGGTGACGCAAGTGCTTGATATTATAAACAAAGAAGAAGTCGGCACCGTGGTCGTGGGCATCCCTTTGAACCAATACGGCGAAGAAGGGCGTGATGCGGTCCGCATCCGTTCCTATGTCTCGCTGCTACGTAAACGCACCCCACTCCCTGTGGTAGAATGGGACGAACGTTACACGACAGTGCAAGCGGAGCGGTCGCTGATTTCTGCCGATCTTTCGCGGCAGAAACGCAAACTAGTCATCGACCGGGTGGCGGCGACAATCATTCTCCAGGGCTACCTCGATAGCCAACGCGGCCCCTCCGAAGAACACTGGCACTGAAGGCAACCTTGGAGGTACCTTTGCTCGCTCGCATTTTGACGGGGTTCGTTTTCGTCGTCCTGCTTGTGCTCTGTATCGGTGCCTTCTCTCTTTACAATGGCAATAACGGCGAAGAAGTCGCTGTCCTCATCCCGCGTGGCGCGGGCGTGAGCAAAGTGGCAGCTGTGTTGGAACAAGAAGGCGTTATGCACAATGCCTTCCTCTTCAAACTCCTCGTTACCCTCACGGGCGGCCGCGGTGGCGTAAAAGCCGGCGAATACTCCTTCAAAAAAGATCAGGGTGCCGTCGGTGCGTTGCTCACGTTCTACTATTCGACGCCCATCGAGCATACCGTCACAATTCCCGAAGGCTGGAACGCGCGTCAGATAGCCGGCATTCTCCAAGCGCAGAAACTCGCTGAGCCTAAGAAATTCCTGGAAATCGTTTTCTCTCCGAAGTCGGCAGCGAAGTACAAGCTCTCGTCCCCCACGCTGGAAGGCTATCTCTTCCCGGACACCTACACGTTCTCCCGAGTGGATGGAGAAGAACGCATTGTCGACCGTATGGTTCAACGCTTCTTTTCAAAGACAGAATCTTTGCGCGGCGAAATCAAAAGCAGCGGGATGACGACAGAACAATGGGTAACGCTCGCTTCCATCATCGAAAAAGAAACAGGCGTACCAACAGAGCGTGAGCTGATCTCGTCGGTCTTCCACAATCGATTAAAAAAGAAGATGCGATTGCAAAGCGACCCGACCACCATTTACGGCATCTCCGATTTTGACGGGAACTTGACGAAGAAACACCTCCAGACGTCGACGGCTTACAACACTTACACCATTCCGGCGCTACCCCCTGGCGCCATCGCAAGCCCGGGCTTTGAAGCTTTGCGCGCCACGCTGCACCCGGCGCAAACGGAGTACTTATACTTCGTGGCAAACAACCAAGGCGGCCATCTCTTCTCAGCGACCTATGCGGAACACTCGCAGAAAGTCGACCAGTACCAAAAGCGCCGCGCCACCCGCAACGCGAATTCTGAGCGACAAATCGGCAATATTCGGCGATAAAAAGCCATGGCCAAAAAGAAGAAAAGCAGCAGCCACAACCTCCCCGCCGTTGTTCACCCCGCAGTTGCTTCCGATCGCAGCCCCGTGATCATGACAGAGTTAGTGCTTCCTTCGCACACCAACGCATTGAACACCATCTTCGGGGGCGTTGTGATGGGCTGGATCGATATCGCAGGCGCGATCGCTGCTCAACGCTACTGCCGCAATCCGGTAGTCACCGTTTCGATTGATCACCTGCACTTCATCGTCCCCATCAAGATTGGCTACACGGTGCGCATCACTGCCCGAGTCACCTATGCGGGCCGGACTTCCATGGAAACAGAAGTCTTAGTGGATGCCGAGAATGCCATCACGGGTGAAGTGAGACGCGCAACGAAAGCTTACCTCACGTACGTCGCTATCGATGCGCAGGGCCGGCCAAAACAAGTGCCGTCTTTCAGTGTCTCGGGAGCCGCCGAGAAAAAAGCCTTCGCAGAAGCCGAAGTCCGCCGCAAACGCCGCCTCGCCTGGCTGGGAGAATAAGGCTCCAAAAGGTGCCAATCTACTTTGGGGCCCCTAGGGTGCCGGGTGGCACCACGCGCCTGGGGGGCCCCAAAGTAGATTGGCACCTCTTAGACCGCTGGGATTAGAGCTTCGATAAATTTGGTGATATCGCCCAGCGCGGAGCCGGGGGTGAAGATTTCTTTCACGCCGTGTTTTTTGAGCGTCGCAATATCGGCATCGGGGATAATGCCGCCGCCTAGGACGGGGATATCTCCCGCGCCCTTCTCTTTTAAAAGCCGCAGAATCTCGGGAAATACTTGATTGTGCGCACCCGAAAGAATGCTCACACAAACTACATCGGCATCCTCTTGCAGAGCGGAGTTCGCGATCATTTCAGGCGTCTGGTGTAGGCCTGTGTAGATCACTTCCATGCCCGCATCGCGTAGCGCATGCGCCAAGACCTTCGCCCCCCGATCGTGCCCATCGAGTCCGGGCTTGGCTACTAGCACGCGGATAGGCCGTTTTCTCATCGGGGACTCCAATTCTTCGGGAAAATGCAGATCGTCTTCTTCTTCGCGATCAGAAACTGTGTCATCTTTTCATCAATCGGCTCGTCCGAAAGCA
>JAIEOG010000247.1 GCA_019750655.1 bacterium | reverse complement strand
CATCTGGCGTAATCGAAAACTGTCCATGCCAGATGGGGATATTAAATGCCCTCGGGGGTGTCAAACACCCTGCTTGTCAGCTGCCCCGTGCCCCTCTATCGTCCGCACAAGGGTTTAAGGGGAGGGGTTTTGGGGTTCTTATTTGGGGTACTTCTTTCATTTTTCTGTATTTCTGCGTCTGCAAGCAGCTGGCATTTTTCCAATGGGCCTGAGTTTCCGGGCGCCGCGGGAGAGATTTCTTACCAGTCCAGTGCCATTCGGCTGAGTTACGATTTTCGAAAAGGCGGCCGTTACGTCGCTATGACGAAAGCGCTTACCGGTTCTCCCAGAGCCATCGGTTATCGAGTTAAATCGCCAGCTGGTATTCGAGTGAAACTGCGTGTGGTGGATAGCACGGGCCAGACATTGCAATATGATGTGAATCGCCCAATCGAAGCTCGGGACCCCGAGGCTTGGTACCGTGTCGTTGTGGATCTCACTCGGTCCACGTTTCATTTTTACGGCGCTAATGATGGTGTGGTCCATTTTCCCTTGAAGAGCCTGAGCTTCTTGGCCGCGGACGCGATGGAAGCGGGGGCCAGAGGCGAAGTGCTTTTCGACGGTATTGAAGCGTACGATTCCCTGGCTTCGAAGCTGGACTTGCGCGCTCAGAATTTCATACCGCTGCCCGAAGGCGCTTTGGATCTCGGCAGTCGCCTCGGCGTCCAAGTCCATTTTACAGAAGACGACCGTTCACTCGATCTGATGAAAACGACGGGGATGCGCAATATCCGAATGGATATTACCTGGCAGAACGCGGAAAAAGAAAAAGGCGTTTACGATTTCTCCGCGCACGACCGTTTGCTAGCGTCCCTCGAGGAACGCGGCTTCCGACCTCTCTTTATTTTCGATTACTTCAATACGCTGTATCCCGGAAGTTCCGATCCGGGTTACGAAACCGAAACCATCCCAGCCTTTGCGCGATTTGCTGCGGCAGCGGCACGCCATTTTGCGGGCCACCCCGTTTCGTACGAAGTTTTCAATGAGCCAAATGGAAGCTGGTTCTGGCCTCAACCGGACGCGCGTCTTTTTGCGCGCCTTTGTGCTGCCACGACGCTCGCTGTGAAGGGTGAGGATCCCAGCGCCAAGGTTGTCACCGGGGGGATTTTCCAATTCGATGTCCCCTATTTGAAAACTTTCTTGAAGAACGGCGGCGCTGTGGGGGCAGACGCTGTGGGCGTGCACCCTTACCGTGAATGGGGCGCAGAGACGATCACCGATGAGGTGCTGCATATGCGCAAGCTCGTGAGCGAAGCCGCCCCGCAAGCAGAGCTCTGGCAAACGGAATGGGGATTCCCGTCTACCTGGTACGGCCATGGCCATTCGGAAGCGGCACGGGAAAAAGCCGCACGCCTCGATTTGCGGGAAGTGCTCGTCACTTGGGGATTGGGTTTCCCTCTGATGATTCTGTATGACGACCGCGATGACGGCACCAACCCTGCTGACAAGGAACATAACTTTGGACTGATTGCGAACGACTACGCTCCGAAGGCCGCCTTGCGAGTTTTCCAGCAGCTGGGACGAGTCACGGAAGAACGCAAGCTCACGGGTTTTTTCGCGATGGAACCTTCTACTCTCCACGCGATGAAACTCGATGGAAAAGCGGGGATGGCTTTGATCCTTTGGTCCGATGCCGCGAAAAGCCGGACTTCTATTGCAATCCCGGCCGGCGCGGTAGCTTACGATATGTTTGGTTGGCGCCTGCCTGTCTCCAGAGGGATTCTAGAGATCCGAGAAGAAGCGGGGCCCGTGTACCTGGAGTTCCGCTAGGCGCCGGCTGCTGCATAAGCCTTTTACTCGGGAAGAAGTTCCGCCGGTATGCCTTGGTTTGCCCGCTCGCGCGAAGAAGGGATTAAGACAAGGTGTCCCGCGCCTCGGGTCCATAGGGCGGGATCTATTGAAACGCTCTGCAACGCTTCTGGGGTCATATTCAGATCCATTTTTGTGAAAGTGCGCTCCCGGTCCTCCGGATCTTTCACAAATAAAACCTGAGCGTCGGCAATGAAAGCGGACGGGTTGATTGCCTGTACCTGATCGAGGTTCGGGTGGCGCAGTACCGGAGCTTTTCTTAAATTCCACCCGCCTGAAATAAAAAGATTGGGAAGCGAGCTAGCGTCCAAAACCGAGCGCGCCGAAAACCCTTGGTAGGAACGTTCGACTGACAAAAAACTCGGCAAAAAAACCGCCCGCGCTTTCCAGACTTCCGGGCCCGAACCTTTCAGGAAACGTCCAAATACCCACCCGGCTGCTCGGACAGAAGAAGCGAACTGAACTGAGCAACTCTGAGCGCTCATTTTAGCTTGGCTCATGGCAATAACCGCTCGGCCCGAAACCGCGCTTTCGCCAAAGATGCGCCGGCACTGAGCGTGCTCTTCATCGGAGATGTCCGGGTAGCCTGCAGCCGCGCTTAGGGAAACAAAGAGGGCACAAAATGAAAAGAGATGCTTCAAGTTTTCCTCGCGGCGGAGAGCTATAACATGCCCTCTTGGAAAAGTATCGATCGGGAAGGGCTGGAGGTCGCGGTATTTTACAGGACGTACGGGGGAACTTGGAATTAGTCCTGGAGCTTCCGCACGGCCCCGTCGAGTTCTGTAAGGTATTCCCATTCCGCCTGAAAGGCGTGGCGAGCCGGCATGGAGGTGTTGGGATCATCTAAGCGGCCCCGCACGAGAGCCATGCGTTCCGGTAGAAAGAATTTGGCATCCCGTTGAAGGGCTTTCTTCAAGCGAGGTTTGTCTCCTTCGGGTGCGTTTTCGATTAACGCTATTTCCCCTCGGAGCAGACTAATGCTTTTCTCTTGCTCGAGCTTAGAGACAGTGTCCTTTTTCCACTTCTCCAATTCCGCAGCGATGCCGGGTTCTAAAAACTGCAAGTCTTCAGACGAGTGAGTGGCATCCACGTATAAGCGCGCGGGTAGGTAGGCGGGCAACATAGTGAGGTGGTACGAACCATCTAAAAAGTGGATGTAAGAGTCTCGCAGGGAAGTCCCCCCACTTGAATCGACATTCACCTGAAAAATCGATCCCACCGAGGAGTCGCCTAGGGATTTCTTGAGCGCAAAGAGCATCCCTGCTGTGCTGGGTGAGGCATCTAGCACACCGAAGTCCTTGCCTAGAGCGCGCAGGGTCATCGTCGAACAATCGTTTACAGAGGTGACGTTGAAGTAGCGTTTTCCCACATCCAAAGCCAGCTTGGTTTGCAGTTCCTCGCGTTCTTTCTTGCCGATTTTCAAAGTGATGACATGAACCGTGCGCGCAAGCTGTCCCAAAGCGTTCGGATCGGCGACACCGAGAAGCATTTTTTGGACAAAGCTCGGTTGTTCTTGAGGGTGGGTTTTGCGGAATTCTTCCATGCGCGCTTCCAAGGCTTTTCCGGTCAGGCCTTGCGCTTCGAAAAGGCTTCGTACTGCTTGGGGATCTTGAAGCTGTTTTACGACGTAAGAAGGGCTCATGTACTCTTGGAGCGAAACTTCGTTTAGGTTCGTCAGCCCATAGTTATAGACGGTCTTTCCGATTCGGATGGCCATATGCGGGAAAGGCACTGTCTCGAGAAGTAACTGTACTTCGTCTTCGGCCGGAGCGTGGTCACCCTGATCGACATAGTTTTCGAGGCTGAGCGCAGGTTCCGCATTGAGGTGGTGGTGGTAGTTCAGAACCAATCCCCAAAGCGCTTTCAACCCCGCGTTAGTGGCGTGTTCCAAACCTCGCCGGCCCAACCGGAAGCGCGGGTGTGTTTGTAGAAACTGAGCGCGTTGGCGAAATCGATCGGCCATTCCGTGCTTTTTCAGGAGCGCCCACTCCGCCGGGGAAGGTTTGTAATCCGGCTTTTTCCAGAGCTTGCGGAAAACGGCATCCGTCTGTGTTTCCCACCGGTAGATCCCAGGGAAACCCCAGTTCCAGGCGTGTTTTCCCAAGTCCTGGGCGAGACTAACCGCCTTAGAGATGCCCGTTTCTGCATCGAAGTGAAAAAGCTTGCCGTCACGCCCTGCGAGGTAAGGGCGGACGGCAGCGTAGGCGTTTTGCAGCACGCGGTAGCCACGCTTTGCTCCCTCAAGAGCTGCATAGGCAGCGGGGCACTCGATGCTGCCGGCGTAGGACGGCAGGAGGAGTGCAGTGATAAGGGCGAAAGTGGCTAGACGTTTTTGCAAGCAGTGGACTTTGTTTTAGGGGCGTTGCGCGCCCCTAAAAGTATATCACTCTTGCATTTGATCGATGTTCTGGATTGCGTCCTTCACTCGGGTGGTTAACCGCGTTTTTTCCAGGGAGAGCGCATATTTTTCTTCAAACTCGAGGCTCCGTGGCTCATCCTGGCGCTCCAAGTGGCTTTGTAGGTCGCGTAGGACTTGCTTTGCGTCGCCGAAGGAGAATCCTACGTCCGCGAATTCCTTGCGCACGGTATCGAAATCTTTATCGCCGAAAGCTTCTTCGCTCATGCTTTGGATTAGACCTCGGAGCCGTAATAGAGCCGCTTTCTGCTGTCCATCCACCAGATTTTCCTGAGCCACGATTTCGATTAGGTCGATGGGCAACATTTCCTGGCGCATGGTACTTCCTAACTTCAGCCGAACGTTTTTCAATGCTGTGGCTTTAACTGCTTGTTCGAAGCGAGTGCGTTGCGCGGCATTGAGAGAGAGAAGATTCGAAAGATACCCCGTTGCTTCTCGGATCTTCTCATCGAAATCTTTTATGGCTTTCAGCTGGTCGGCGGCCAGGGGAGTCTGCTTACCATCGAGGTAATTCTGAATACTTTCTGGCGCCGAAGAGACAGCCACAATCTGCAAGGCGGCAGCAGCGACAAAGCCAAAGGCCAGGCTTTTTTCTCCAGAACCATAGGCGCTTATCGCGGACCATGTGTTTCCAAGAAGTGTTGAAGGAAGCATTATTCTACAAGCGGCCGCACTCTGTACAAATTGCGCTAGACTGTTGTCCACGGGGTCTTTGAAAGTCACGGCTGGGTCGTAGTCTTTCGCGCTCTCCCGGTACTTCTCTTGTAGGAGTTCGGTGGCTAGAAAGAGCCGAGCGATTTCGAGCGATACTTGCTCGCCTTGTGCTTGCGCCCGTAGCGCGTTGATTTCAGCTTCTGTGGGAGGCTGGCCGTGAGCCGCCATGCAGATTAATAGTCCCGACACGATCCATTTGCTTACAGACTTCATATATCTCCGCTCTGTTTCGAGCAGGTATAGAACGCAGCGCTTGGGGCGAGGGGGTGAACGGAGGTGACAAATTACGCCCCCAAGAGATTCATGGGGTTAGCGGTTTTGGGGGTGTGACACGGGGAACAGGGGAGTGCCTTAGTGGTTTCGGCCGAAATTCGAGATTCGAAATTAGATTAAATTTTCGCCCCTCTAACCAGCGTCCGAAGTTTCTTTCTAATTTCGAATCTCGAATTACAAATTTCGAATTTTCGCCGGGGAGGCGAAAATTTGGAGGTGGGGGGAATCGAACACCCAATCTATCGACTTAAAATAACCAATAAAATCAGCGATTGAATGATTCTATCGACGATAACCGGTTAGTTTTCATTAAGCGTCAGTGAGCATCGTAAAGCAGCTCTCGCCATTTTTCCCACGCACCTGCCACGCACTAAATTCGACTATGCCGACGTCTTCAGGGCCGCAGGTTTCTTGCCTATCGTCCACTCGTAAAGTCCAGGCAAGAGTACCAAAGTCAGAATGGTGGATGTAATTAGTCCACCAATAATGACCGTAGCCAAAGGCCTCTGTACCTCTGCTCCGATCCCAGTGTTCAGAGCCATGGGAACAAATCCCAGGCTGGCCACTAGAGCCGTCATCAGCACTGGGCGAAGGCGTGAAATTGCGCCTTCACGAATACTTGTGTGGAGCGGGGAAGTTCCAGTTCGAATGCGCTGTTGGAAGACGTTGATAAGGACTATCGTGTTTAGCAGCGCAATTCCTATGAGAGCAATGAAGCCAATCATAGCCGAAACACTCAAAGGAATTCCTCGGACGAATAGGAGCAATACTCCCCCCACTGCCGCAAAAGGAATCGTGGAAAAAACCAGAACCGTTTGAGGGAAACTGCCCAAACTCCAAAGCAGAACGATAAAAACTGCAACTAGCGTCGATGGTACAACAATCCATAGACGGACTTTGGCCCTGGTTAGGTTTTTGAACTGGCCACCCCAGAAAAAGCGATAGCCTTCTGGAAGCTTGATGCTGCTTTCAACTTTGGACTTAGCTTCTTCGACAAAAGAAGAGACATCCCTGCCTTCTAAGTTGATAGATATTGCCGCGTACCGCTCCCCCCAGGAGCGAGCAATGGTCGTCACCTTGTTCTGGATCGAAAAGTTCGCCACCTCCGATAACTTCACTGTGCCCCCTGCGGGGAGAGGCAGGGGAAGAGATTCAATTACAGACTGTTGCTCTCTTAAGTTTTCGTCCAAGTGGACTACGATAGGAAAACGTAAGGAATTTTCGATGAAGCTACCTACTTCCTTGCCCCCCATGGACAGCTCTAGGAAACGATTTACTTCGGAAACATTTATTCCAAGACGCGCTAATTTTGCATAATCGGGACTTACGTCTAGCATCTCGCTTTTCTTCAGAGCGGTAAGCGGATCCGATTCTACAGATTCGATACCCGGAATCGTTTTTAAGACCTTCTCAGAGGCCTCGATTGCTTCATAAAGATTTTCCAGATCTGGCCCCAAGACCCTTAGCGTGATGTCTGCACGGCTTCCTTCCAACATTTCATTGAACCGCATCTCAATAGGTTGGGTTTGAGAAGCTTCTTGGACAACGTTGAGCGTCTTTATTCGCGCCTCCATATCTTTGAAGAGAGCCTCTTTGTCCGGATGCGTCCACTGGTTCCTGTCTTTCTTTAGCATGAGAAAAGTGTCAGCGAGATTAGCCCCCATGGGATCGGTCGCAGATTCAGCTGTCCCTATTCGCGAAAATACTCGCTCTACCTCGGGGTAAGTCGCGAGAAGTGCCTCAACCTTTTTTTGGACTTCCACAGAGGAGTCAATGCCTTGCCTAGTATCTCGAGCAAGAGTGATTACTAAGTCGCCCTCGTCCAAATTCGGTATGAAATTGGAACCCATTCGCGAAAGAACAAAACCCGCCATGACTATTAAAATCCCTGCCAGGCCTACCAACCACGCTCGGTGGGCAAAGGAAGCGTCCAAGACAGGCAAATAGGCTTTTTTAGCCCAGCGGAAGAAAAAGGTTTCGTGTTCTACCGGGTGTTCTTGTCCGGGTTGACCTTTCGGAATAGACAGAAACATATCCGCTAGTACCGGCATCAAGAATACTGCGATAAAAAGCGAGGCGGCTAAGGCTAGAAGGACCGTGATCGCCATCGGTCGAAACATTTTTCCTTCAATGCTCTCCAGAGTGAGAATGGGAACGTACACGACCATGATTAGACTCAATCCAAAGACGATGGGATTTAATACCTCCACGCAAGCGTGCTCGATGATCTCTCTTTTCTGTTCGCGACTAGATGCGAGAGAAGTGCTTAGGCGACTCAAGATGTTTTCTACCAATACTACTGAACCATCCACGAGAAGACCGAAGTCGATAGCCCCAAGGCTCATCAAGTTTGCGGAAACGCCAAATAAACTCATTCCGCGTGCCGCAAGTAGCATAGACAAAGGAATGGCGGAGGCCACAATCAGCGACGCGCGCCAATTGCCGAGTAATAGAAGCAAGACAGCTATCACCAGCACGGCGCCTTCGGTAAGACTCTTAATAACTGTGTGAATCGTCGCATCAACCAGAAAGCTGCGAGAATACAGAGGTACAACCTGGACGCCCTTGGGAAGTTCAAGCTTCGCAATCGTCTTTTGTGCCTGAATCGCTACCTCCCGGCTATTGGCCCCAACCCGCATAAGCAAGGTGCCGAGAACGGTTTCTTCTCCATTGCGAGTGGCCGCGCCAAGACGGAGCGGGTGATCGATTTGGACTTCGGCGACGTCCGACACTCGGATGGGTCGGCCTCTAACATTCAGCCCCAGGGGGTAATTTCTCAGCGCTTCTAGATTGGGAATTCCAGGAACGCTTCGTACGATGATCTGGCGCCCCTCTCTTTGAATGTAGCCACCACCAAAGTTCTCTCCCAATGTCTCCAGGCGAGCCACAAGAACATCCGCCGTCAGGCCAAACCGCTCCAGTCGATCAGGGAAGAAATTGACGTGAATTTGCTTCTCGTAGCCCCCGTTCGAATCCACTTCGGCAATACCAGCAACCCTTTTTAGTTGTGGGGCAATGATGAAGTCCTGCGCGGTTCGGAGTTCAGTCAAGCGCTCGGTTTCCGACATTTTAGAAAGCTCGCTGCCAGGCTCCGCTTCCACGCTGTACATAACCACTTCGCCGAGGCCCGTTGTGACCGGAGCGAGTTCGGTTGTGACTGCTGGGGGTAGTTGCCCGCGAACATTCTGAAGACGTTCGCTGACTTGTTGACGCGCCCAATAGATGTCCGTGCCGTCCACGAAAACCAAGGTGACCTGAGAAAGTCCATATCGAGAAATCGAGCGGATCTCGTCGAGGCCAACTAAGCCGGTGAGCTCTACTTCGATGGGGCGGGTCACGAGAAGTTCAATCTTCTCTGGGTCAAGGGCTCCGGTTTTGGAATTCACCACTACTTGAACATTGGTGATGTCAGGGACGGCATCGATTGGAAGTTTTTGAACACTCCAAGCTCCGAGCACGGCCAAAAAGGCGAATGTACCCAGGACCACCCATCGGTTCGAGAGCGAAAACTTCACCAAGCGTTCGAGCATAAAATCCTCATTCCCATGACAGCGGCTGACCAACGAGAACCTTAAGGCGACTCAGGCTTTGAGCTAGGTTCAGTTGCGCGTTGTAAATAGAGTCCGTGACTTCGTGAAATTGGGCATCGGCCTGCAAAAAGGCAGTTGTCGTAATGCGTCCTTTTCTAAATTCTCTGGATACCTGCTCAAATTGAGAGTCGAGAGCTTCGGTCTTCTTCAATGGAAGGCTGAGAGTAATTGCCTTGGCGCTCTCTAGTTCAATCAGGGCGGATTCGATTTCTGAATTTAGTTTTCCGCGTAACATGCCCTCACGCGCCGTTTCGGCGTTTAACTTTGCCTCAGCTGCTGGAGTCGCGTACTGGCCGCGATCAAAAAGCGGGATAGTGAGGCCTAGGGAGCCATAGTAAAAATGATTGGACGGCGAAACCGCCTCATTGCGATAACCAACCCCCAATGTGAAGTCAGGGAGGGCCTTTAGGCGATTGTGATCCACTGAGTTCTTAGCCATTTCGATGTCTAGGCGTTTTTTGATGAGTTCTGGAGAATCTTCCAGGCTGACGGCCTTGCGAAGCGCTTCAATTGACACACGATTAGAATCAACCCATTCGACGACGGGGCGGACGGTGTCCGACGATTGAAGATAATACTGCAGCTGGCGCTCCACAACACGCCGGCCGGCCTCCATCTCGGTGTAACGTTTCTCAACGAGCAGGATCTGCATCTCAATCATTTGGGCATCAACTCGAGTCGCCGGCGATAGCTGTGGATGCGTTTTGAAATACTCGCGAACTTCTCCAAAGCGCTTCTTTCTCTCCTGGAAGTGTTGAAGATGTGCATCAAGTACTTGCCACTGAAAGCCTAGAAGCACGGCCTGGTGCTGAATGAAGGTCTTTGCTTGGTCCAGGGAGGCTTTAGTAAGTTTAACGTCCACCTCTTTCAGATACCGTTGGCTTTTAAGTTTTCCTGGAAAAGGAATGGTTTGAGATAAAAAGCCTTCTGCCGTAAGGCCTGTTGATGTGCCGCTAGTTAGGCTACCCATTTGAAGGGAAAACGCTGGATTGGAAAGAAGTCCCGCTCCATCGGCTTCCAGCTGCGCCGACTCTAAGTCCTTAGTCTGCGCCTGAATGAGTGCCGCATTTTCAGAAGCTCGGCGGCCGATCTCTTTCAACGTAAGGGGGATTGAGTCGGCATAGCCGACATGAGACACGGCGAATAAAGCAATGATGGTTAAATGCAGCGTCATAAGTCTCCAGGAAGGGCCATTCTATTAGAAAGTTCGCACCAGTTACTCCTCATTTGCGTTCTCCATAGCACTACGCAAGTATCGAGGCTCGTTGTGACAACTACTTTGAGATAATAGATTAATAGTCTAAGTATTTGCAAACATTGATAAATTGCACTATTTTTCCAGATGTCACAAAGATGCGGCACTAGCGCGTAAACCTTATGAAGAGTGAAAACAACGAATTTGAAAAAACCGACGAGGTACTTATGTTGGAGTATCTGCAGGGAGACTCACGAGCATTTGACGTTCTCTATGAACGCCACGCCGATAAAGTTTATGGCTATTTGAGGCAGCGGCTCGGTTCTTCGCCTTTGATAGATGATATTCATCAAAACATCTTTCTTAAATTCCACCAGGTTCGGGAAAAATACCGAAGTCCCCTCCCGGTCCTTCCATGGCTTTTTACGATTACAAGAACGGTAATGCTTGACGCATTGCGGGCCGAGAAAAAAGGTTTAATAGATTTGGACCGAGTATCGGACGAAAGCCGTCTCACGCCGCAAGACAGTGGAACAATTGGCGAGGTCCTTGGAGTTGCCGCCCTGTCATGCAGTCAACAACGGGTCATTGAATTTCGCTATCAAGACGACTTGTCGTTCGAACAGATTGCGGAGCTGCTACAAACCTCCCCAGCGAACGTGCGTCAGCTTTTGAGCCGAGGCATACGCAAGCTACAAGCGCTGGCACGTCGCAAAGGGAGCTTAAGATGAAGCAGCGTAGGAACTGGGCCAAGGAGTTTCTAGTTTTTCTGAAGTCTTCACCTATTACCCCCCCAAGGGGCGCCGGCGACTCTCTTAAGCGATACGTTCATGCTGACTTAAATCCTTCTTCTTGGGCGGTTTTCTGTAAGCTGGTGGTGATTCACTTCGTTTCGGGGGCGCTTACACTTTTTATGTGCCCGCAGTTCGGAGTAGCTTTTAATGGCAGTCATGAGCATGCGCTGCTGAACTTCTTCCGCTCTTTCGGCGACTATGGCTGTACGTTGGTATGTGGCGCCTTTTTTCTGGCCGGTACAGGTCTGTTTGCCGCTCTCCTACTACGTTCCCAAGACATTCGTGTACTTCGAAAGTCAAAGTTCCTGCAGTGGGGGGTGCTGGTTCTCATCTCAATTGGCTTTTTCCTCTCCTTTCAAGAACAGGAACAGTCCATTCCACTTGGCCTGGCCGCTGCATGGTTAGTTGGCGGTCTACTGGGCGGAATTTCGACCTTTCGAATAAGTTATGAGCTGCGCTCCCGCGTGCAAGCTCGCATCGCACTGTAGGCGAGCCTATCGGTCTCACACGTTCAGGCAGAACGGCTGAAGTGTGAAGCGACCAGTACTTCCTTCTCCTCCGGGTCCAACTTTTGCTCATTGACTCCGTACTATGGTACGGAGTGTAGGATGAAGACAGTGGACGGCATAACGATAGGAAAACTCGCGAAACTGGCCGGCGTCGGGGTGGAAACCATCCGGTTTTATGAGCGTAAGGGCCTACTTAGGAAGCCACCGAAACGGGACAGTGGGTTCCGCCACTACCCCAGTGAAGAGACGGCGCGGGTTCGCTTTATTAAGCGAGCCCAGGAACTCGGCTTCACGCTTCGCGAAGTAAAGGAGCTCTTGAATGTCCAATCACAGCGAAAGATCACAGGAGCCCAGGTCAACTCGATGGCTACCGAAAAGATCGCGGAAATTCGTAAGAAGATTTCTGACTTGAGGCAAATGGAAGAATCGTTACTCGCATTGGCCAAGTCCTGTGGCGGAGGCGCGCAGGCGATTCGCGAATGCCGCATTTTCGAATGCTTTGAAAAGGGTTGCTAACCGAAGGATCAGATCATGAGAGCTCACATATCAATCAACGTTACGAACTTGGAAAAGTCAGTCGCCTTTTATCGCAATGTCTTTGGACAGGAGCCGCAGAAGAAATCTGCGACATACGCCAAATTTGATCTTAAGCAGCCAGCACTAAACTTTGCGATGCACGAAGCAGTTGAAGGTCGGAAAACGAGTCAAGTAAACCACCTCGGGATTGAAGTCCAAAGCGCTGATGAAGTTATTCGTTGGCAAAGGGATCTATCCGATCGCGGCATCTTAACCCTAGTCGAGGAAAATGCGGACTGCTGCTTTGCGCGGCAGGACAAGTTTTGGATTCAAGATCCTGACGGTAATTCCTGGGACGTCTTTTTTGTTCACGAACAGTTGCCCGTGGTTGGAGCGGAACCTCCTGGAGCAGTTCCCAAAGTGGGTGGTTGTTCTACTGCTGCGAAATGCTGTTAGAGGTGCATCCGTGTCCTTGCTCACGAAGAAGCTGTCGTTTCTAGATCGGTATCTAACTCTTTGGATCTTTCTCGCGATGGGCGCGGGCCTCATAGTGAGCGTCTTCGCCCCTGGACTAACCCGTTCGTTAACCGACCTAAGTTACGGCACTACGTCACTTCCAATAGCCATTGGACTTATTCTTATGATGTACCCGCCGCTTGCGAAGGTTCGATACGAGGAACTAGGTCAGGTCTTTCGCAACAAACGGGTTCTACTTCTTTCCCTTCTCCAAAACTGGGTGTTAGGGCCTCTCCTGATGTTCGCGCTGGCAATAGTCTTCCTCCAGGACAAACCAGACTATATGGCGGGTTTGATCCTCATTGGGCTTGCCCGCTGCATTGCCATGGTAATTGTGTGGAATGAGCTAGCCGAAGGAAGCACGGAATATTGTGCGGGACTGGTAGCGTTCAACTCTATTTTTCAAATTCTATTTTTCCCGCTGTACGCCTACATCTTCCTCACGTTTTTGCCGTCCGTTTTCGGCATCCAGAGTCTAAAACTCGATGTTTCCGTGCTCGAAATTGCGAAATCGGTCGGAATATATTTGGGGATTCCATTCGCGGCTGGATTTGCGACTCGTTTTTTTCTCAGGCCTGCCAGAGGAGCTCAATGGTACGACAACACATTCGTACCCATAATTAGCCCTATTACGCTACTAGCGCTGCTGTTCACCATCATTGTGATGTTTTCCATAAAAGGAAACCAGGTGGTTGCGCTGCCCTTGGATGCGCTCCGCATCGCTTTTCCGATGACGATTTATTTCGTAGTAATGTTCCTCTTATCATTTTGGCTCAGCGAAAAAGCGGGGGCCACGTACCCGCAAGCAACCAGTCTTTCTTTTACCGCTGCCTCGAATAATTTCGAACTGGCCATAGCCGTCGCCATCTCGACGTTTGGCCTGCATCACGGAGCATCGTTTGCCACCGTAATTGGTCCGCTCGTTGAAGTTCCGGTGCTCATTTCGTTGGTACGAGTGGCGTTTTGGTTTCGCGAACGAAGTTTTAAAGGAGCTTAGGGATGAACATTCTATTTATGTGTGTAGCCAATTCCGCGAGAAGCCAAATGGCGGAAGGCCTCGCAAAACAAATTCTGGGGCACCAAGTTACGATAGAGAGCGCCGGCTCAAAGCCTTCTGCCGTGAACCCATTTGCCATAAAAGCCATGCAAGAAATTGGCATAGACATAAAAAGCCATCGTTCAAAATCCTTCGAGCAGCTCAATCTTGGGTTTTTAGCGGGACTTACCTATGTAGTCACGCTTTGTGCCGAGGAAGTCTGCCCTGTATTAGCTTCAAGGGCTCAAAAACTTCATTGGCCACTTCCCGATCCTGCTGGACATGGCGGAGACGAGGAGGCTCAACTCGAACGGTTTCGGCAAGCACGTGACGCTATCGCATCGAAGATAAGAGAGTTTGCCAAGCAGGCTCAAATCACGATAGCGGCGACGTGAGCTAGGCATTGGTGAATGTCGACGTTAGCGCCCCGAAGTAACCACGGATATATCGCGAGGACTATATTCCTTCCTTACTTCTTCCATTCTCTGCGCGATCAGCTGCGGCGTATACCCATCAGGAAGCACCAACTCGACGGTTCTTCTTTCTGTGTTCAGCTGTGTGACCACACACGCTGGCTCAATCCAATTCTCTCTGTAGCTAAAAATCGTGTCTTGAGTAGGGGGCCTTTTCACTTTTATTTGCAGGTCTAAAAAGGCCCCTACGATCGAAGCGGAAGGAATAGTCGAAATTGCAGGAGCTACATCGTCTTGAATTCCATGAGCTCGGACTACCTCCAAGCGCGTTGCTATACGATTGGTTATTGTAGCGCAGGCCTTTGGCGTTCTGCAGGGAACTATTACTCCCAGTTGTACCATCGAAGAGCCTGTTCCGTTGCCGGAGCCAGCGTAACTGATGACTATCCCAAATTCTCGAATCAAATCTTTAATTTCGGTGGGAAGTTTATCGGTCAGAGCGACCTTGCTGGATTCGGCTTTGATGAATGGCTGTAAATCCTCGTCTTTATCGAACGTCAGTTGAAGGCCTCCTACCGGCACACCTGGGAATAAAGGCTCTCCCGCAAGCAAATTGATAGAAGTTAAACTTAGAAAACAAACGACGAATCGAACGCAGAATAGGTTAGCCATGACTGCCCGAATGACACAACTTCCCAATTCTGGCAATAGTAACT
>JAIEOG010000022.1 GCA_019750655.1 bacterium | reverse complement strand
AAGTGGCCGCAACTCCCGTGACCTCGGCGGCTTCTGTCGCCGCTGTCGAACCCACTTTAGCAGCTCCCGTTGCTGCCCCTCCGGCGGCCGCCGCACCTGCTGCCGCTGAAGGCGCGGGTGGCAAAGCTATGAATGACGAAAACACGACTCTCAAAGACAAGATCCAGTATTTGGAATCTCGCTTGATGGAATATGAGATCGTGCAGGAAGAAATTAGCGCGCTTGGCCAGTTACGCGAGCAGAATGATCAAATGCGCTCTCAATTGGAAAAACTGGGCGTGAAGCCCGAAGTGGGAGATGCGCCACCGGTGGCGGGTTCTTCGGGCCCTGCCGTCGACACTTTACCGACGACAACGCCAGCCTCGGAGGCTACGGCCGCAGCTCCCGTGGCGCCACAAGCTGCAGGGGCCCCCGGCCCCGCGAATCAGGCGAATCCTGTCACGGAAGCCGTCTCTAATGATCAAATAGATTCGATTCTGAGTCAGTTAGACAATATCACCGAAAAACCGACAGGCTCGTAAGCCTACGGCGTCTCGTTCATAAGCTGGTCCATCTGCAGGATGTGCTCTACGCGGTAAAGGAGCAGTTGTTCTTCGAGGCCATCGGAATTGGACGCTGCCCACCCCGAATAAAAGTCCTGAAACCTCTCCAAAGCCTTGATGATACGCACTCGAGTGAGTGGCCGGTCATCATCCGTCACAAGCTTCGCGAAACTGAGCTTTAAAGTGTAGCGGTAGCGCTCCGGTAGGTCGATTCCCTCAATCGGCGTGAAAAGAAGCTCATTATAAGGGCCATTAATCGTCTCGGATTGGATGCGCCCCGTATCCTTGTTGGAAATCTTCAAAGGGTAATCGTTGAGCGCCTTAAGGGTGGCCAGCCAAACCTCATCATATCCGCCCGCGAAAAGCCGTGTGTAAAACGGCTCTGCACGAGGGGTAGAGGCGCACCCCGCGAAAACCGATAAAAAACACACCAAGAACCCCACCCGGATGCCGTGTTTCATGAGCTCATTATGCATCAAAAGGGGGTGGTGGGGTACCCCCTCGAAAAACGAAAAGAATCGCTCCTGAAACCGCCCCAAAACAAGGCTTCCAAAGTGCCGTTTATTAGTTATAATTTTAGTTATCACTAATAAAAGACGGCAATAAACGCATGGAACAGATTCTCAGCCTAGGATTCGCAACGCGGTGGGTTAATAGAGTCGTTTTCCGGACGGTTTGGGTCCTATCCGGGTGGATGCAGCGCCATGCACCGCGGGAGTGGAAACAGGTCGTAAAACAGCGGGAAACGGCCCATCCCGTCACCGCCACCCCTTCTGTGAGCGCCGCGCCTGAGCCATTTAAATCAAAAAGCCTGGAGAGCCTTACTGGTAAAGGCTCTACAGTCGACACGTTAAGTCAATCACGCCGTCTCGTTTTGCTTCCGGACTGGGCGCGAGAAATCACCCCGTTTTTAGCCAATCAATTGAGTGCGCACACGCGTCGGGCGTATGAAACCGACTTGAAGCAGTTTTTTCAGTTCTTAGAAGGCAGGGTGGAGGCCTCTACTCTGTCCGGATTGCGATCGGAGCACATTATTCTGTTCCGAAAACACCTCGAAGAAGGCCGTTTCACCGGCAAACCGATGGCTCAAGCCTCAATCAACCGCAAATTAGCCGTCATTAAGAGCTTCTTTCAGTGGTTGCAGGTCAATCACGTGGCGAGCCACAACCCTGCGGCCTATGTGAAGGGCTTTCCACAGACTCAGGAGTCCAAACTCAATGGTTTGTCGGATGAAGAAGCGCAGCGGATCCTGGATATGCCCGATAGGAATTCGCAATCGGGCGCGCTCCACCAAGCGGCACTCGCCGTTCTTTTCTACTTGGGCCTGCGTAAAGGTGAGCTCATTGGCCTAAAAATGGGCGATTTAGACTCGGAAAGAGGCATTCCCGTGCTACGCGTGCGTGGAAAGGGCCACCGTGTGCGCATTCTCCCGCTGACCCCTCTGCTAGTGGCGCGCTTGGACCATTATTTCTTTGTTTGTCGACGAGATCGCACGGATAAAGACGCGCCGATGTTCACTCCGACCAAGAATCCGCGCTATGGAGAGTTGAAAAAGGCGCTCAACCCAAACGCGATTACTTATTTAGTGCTTAGGTATGCGAAAAAGGCGGGAGTTTTGAAGAAGATTTCGCCCCACTCTTGCCGGGCGACGTGTATTTCGAATGCGCTCGACCGGCGTGCCACGCACCGCTCAGTCCAGCACCTAGCGGGTTGGTCTACACCGCTAATGATCCAACGCTACGACAAACGCCGCGAAGATCTCAAAAACTCTGCGGCCTATGCAATCGACTATTCCATCCAAAAGAACGAGACGGATAAAACAGGCTCTTAGAAGCTGAAAGACACGCGCTTGTCGGCGACCGTGATGTCCTTGCTCGTGGTTCCGTCGCTAACCTTATAGTTGCCTGCGGGCACGATGAAGTGTGCCCACCCTTTGGAGTCTGCTTTACGTTTTTGAGCGACGGTCCCGTTCGTGAGCGAAACGGTCACGGTGGTGCCTGTGGCCGCGCGTGCGCGGATTGAACCCGCCTGCACGCGCTCCAGGAGATATCTCCACCCCGGCCGTTGGCGCTTCACCGTCGAATCTCTCCACTGCTTGTACGACGGCTGAAAGCCCTGGCTAAGGCTGCTGATCTCAATTGCAAAAGCGATCATGCCCAATTGCGCGTACATCCAATCCATGGAGCCACCGTCGGCATTGTAGAGAAGCTGTGGAGGCGTGCCGTAGACGTATGTCCCCATCCCTGAATCGCGCACAAGCTTCGATGCCATTGTGCTGGCGATACTCGTGAACACGGCTTTGGGCGCAGAGGCCATCTGGCGGTTGCTGCAGCCGTAGGGGTAAAGCACCATTTCCGAAGCGCTGTGGTACGAAATGCCGGCTACGGGTTGAATGTCTTTGGCGAGTTTCATGAGCGCTTGAGTTTCGGGCTCACTGCCCGCGCTTGGGCCGCGGTAATTTTCTGCATCTCGATCCATGGAAGATCCCATGCACGCGCCCCAATCAAAGGGGTAGTTGCGGTTATTATCGACGCCGTATCCACCGCGCGTATTCTTCCGCCAGCCCGCATCTTGTGTCCAAACCCGATCGTTTCCGTCGGGATTTACCATGGGGACGACCCAGATTTCCGTCGATTTGAGCCAGCTGCGCACTTGCGCATCGGTGGCGTATAAAGAGGTCAGCTGTTGCGCGATATCAATCGCCACTTCAGGGCTCATGAGCTCACGCGCGTGGTGCATGGCATCGAATAGCACTGTCGACTTCTCATCTTTGGGAATGAATAGGAAGTCGGTGATTTGGATGGCGTAGATGTCACGGCCATCGCCGGATTTGCCGATGTTCTGCACGCGAGCGAGATTCGGAAAATCATTTTCAATTTGGTCGAGCGCCCCCTTGATATCGTCGGGGTGTTTGTACCCGGCGCCGGCCGCTGCGGTGGTGACCATAAACTGCGAGCGCGCGTACTCGGCGCCTTTGCCTTGCCGCAATTGCGAGACACCTACTTCGTCGGTGACGATGGCTATCTGGTTTGTCTCGTAGTTCACGCCGGCAACATCGAAGCCTCGGTCCACGAGTTCCTGTACCTGGGCGGACGATTTCCAAGGGATTTGGATGTAATAAAGGTCGGGTTGGGCAGAAAACCGGCTAGCCCCGAGTAGGCATCCCACTGCGAACAACTTCAGAAGTGACTTCATCCGTGTGCTCCGATTGTGGCTAACTGCTTGTTATTTTAAGAATACTCCAGAGCCCGCTTCGGCGCACGCCGCAGCCCATTACCCAGCCCTGAGCAGCCCTAGAAATCGCTAACCCTAGGGGCCTATTTCCAGGTATAAGCCCAGTTTTCCAAGGGTTTATGAAAGCGATTTCAACCATTCTTTGCCTTCTGCTCGGGGCCTTTGCGCCGCTCGTCCAAGCAGCGGAAGACACCTTCCTCACAGCAGATGCTCCGCTGCTTGCGGACGATGGTGTGCGCTTTGTATTTCCGCAGACGTCGCGCACGATCGTGGTCGGCGACGTACACGCGGATCCCAGCGCCGTTTTCGAGATCGCCCGTAAAACTGGTTTGATTAATCCCCAGATTGACTGGACCGGCGGCGACACGCGTTGGATTCTCTTGGGAGATCTCACATCGCGCGGGGAAAATTCGAGACTGATTTTCGATCTCGTCAGGTACTTACGTCCCCGGGCCCAGAGCCACGGCGGCGATATCCACGTTGTCCAGAGCAACCACGAAGCCCAAAAGGTGGAAGGTTTCTATCTTTCAAAGTACGCCGAGAAAGAACGGCTGCAATATGCGGACTTCGCACCTGGATTCACCGCCGAAGATGTGCAAGCGCGGATACGCGAACTATTGGAAGGTGGCGAGGTCACCTCCTTCACCCTGAATCTCCTGCGCATGACGATGATCGATGAGTATGCGAAACGCAGCTATATCGAGGCTTTTCGGCACCCGGACTCGCCGTACCTACAGGATGTCCTGGCACGCAACACCTTCTTAATTCTGGAGCCGGCGCCGGGCACTCGGGGCGACTCCTATGGCTTTTCGCACGCGGGGTTTGATTCCTGGCTGTTTTCTAATGCGAACCGTGGGTACCTAGCGCAGATAAACGCCACGGTCCGAGGATTCTTGTCAGAAGCGAACCTCGTCCGCACCGGGCGGCGCGAAGCTCCCATCGAATACCACTGGACCGTGAATGACGAAGGGCCGCTTTTCACGCGGGCCTTGGCTCGGGAGGAGCTGCCAGCATCGTTGGTGCACCGAGCGTTGGACGGTATTGGCGTAAAAACGTTTTTTATAGGGCACCACCTGAACGAGTCTGCCCGTATCGAACAGTTCTACAATGGGCGCGTTTGGGACTTGGACACGGGGATTTCGTCGGCTTACCGCGGATCTTTAAGTGCCGTGGAGATCTTGCGAGGGAAACCTCCCCAGGAGCTCTACTTCCAACGCCCGTTGGGAACCCAACACCCCTTTCGAAAGACCTTCGAAGGGATCTTGAATCGTCGTATCGACATCCCTGCCGTGAAGATCGATTTTGAAGAGGCCGCTAGATCGTGTAGAGAGTTAATAACCGAGTAAAGGAAAGCCAATGAAAAAGCTGCTCACGTTCGCACTATTCTCCGGGCTACGGCATGAAAATATCGAACAACTCGTTTCCGTCTTTCCGGTGAAGAAATTCAACCGCGGACAAACCCTGCTGAAACAAGGAGAGAAATCCGAAAAGGTTTTCCTTCTGACTGAAGGCCGCATTGGCGTTCAGGCCGATAGCAAGACGGGTCTCAAGACGACGATTATCTTCCACGAAGCGCCCTATATCGTCGGCCACGTAGAGCTCTGGAAAGACCGCCCCTCACTCGCCAACGTTGTCGCGATTGAGAAATGCGAAGCCTTAGAGATGACGAAAAAAGACTATCTTCGGATGCTCCAAGCGAACCACCAGGTGAGTATCAATATGGTCAAGATCTTGAGCAACCTGATTTACGAAACGGCACGCGATCACCACGTGCGGATGTTCGGCCAAGTGGATCACTTGATCGCGAACATGCTTTGCTCGTTTGCGCGCCTCTATGGCGAAGAGCGTGGTGATGGGGTGCGCATCCGCCGGGACATGTCCAAGTCCGAACTCGCGCTGATCCTAGGAGTAGCCCGCCGCACGGTCATCCGTGCTTTGCAGGATCTTGAAGCCCAGGGGCTCATCCAAATGGACGGGAAAGAAGTCTTCGTTCCGAACATGGCGGCCCTTCAAGCCAAAGCCTTTACAGCCGTGCTGTGATTGCCGCGACGCGCTAGTGTTCGTCTAAGTTGTCGTCTGCCATTCGACCCGCTAGACTCCGGCCCAAGGAGATTTAGTGGACGCCTACCACGGTTTGCTCAAGACAGTTCTAGAACGCGGCGAGCGCCGCACCGATCGCACCGGCACGGGGACGCTAAGCCTTTTTGGCTACCAGATGCGTTTCGATCTCCAGCAGGGCTTTCCCCTGGTCACGACGAAGAAACTGCATCTGCGCTCGATTATTCACGAGCTGTTGTGGTTCCTGAAGGGCGATACGCGCCTGGAATACCTACACGAGAACAAAGTCAGCATCTGGGACGAATGGGCTGACGCGGAGGGCGAATTGGGGCCCGTCTATGGTTACCAATGGCGCCACTGGGGTGAAAAACACCCCAAGCTCCCGGAACAGGGCGAAGCCCGCATGGAGCGGGGCATTGACCAGATAGCCGCCCTTGTCGACGGCATCCGCAAAAATCCGTACTCGCGCCGCCACATTGTGAGCGCTTGGAACGTCGCCGACTTGCCGCACATGGCGCTGCCGCCGTGCCATGTCTTGTTTCAATTTTATGTGCACACGGACGGCCGGCTTTCCTGCCAGCTTTACCAGCGCAGCGCCGATATCTTTTTGGGCGTGCCGTTTAACATCGCCAGCTATGCGCTGTTATTGCAGATGGTCGCGCAAGTAACGGATCTCAAGCCCGGTGAGTTCGTCCATACGTTGGGCGATGCGCACCTGTATTTGAACCACCTCGATCAGGCGAAGCTTCAGCTCGAGCGCACGCCGCGCGCGTTGCCGCAGATGCGCCTGAACCCACAAGTGCATAACCTCTTCGAATTTCAGTACGGGGATTTCACTCTCGAAGGCTACGATCCGCACCCGAGCATCAAGGCGGATATCTCGGTATGAGAGATCTCGATTTTATCGTCGCTATGACCCGCGAGCGCGTAATCGGCCGCGATAACCAGCTGCCGTGGCGGCTGCCCGAAGACTTAAAGCACTTTAAGCGCGTGACGTCGGGCCATACAGTCATCATGGGCCGCAAGACGTTTGATTCGATGGGCCGCGCATTGCCCAATCGGAAGAACATCGTGCTCACGCGCGATCGGAGCTTCCAAGCCGAAGGCGTAACGGTTTGCCATAGCTGGGAAGAGGTAGAAAAAGCGCGCGGCTCAGAACAGTGCTTTGTGATTGGCGGGGGCGAGATTTTCCAGTCCGCGCTGCCGCGCTTACGCCGGCTTTACCTTACGGTGATCGACGAGAACATCCCAGGCGATGCGCATTTCCCTGAATTGCCGTTAGAAAAAGATTTCGTTCTAGAGGACCAATCCGAAACATTCGAAACGCCATTGCGCTACCGCTTCCAAACGTGGCGCCACACTCAGGTTTAGCGGTTTCCGCGCAACCATCTCCAAAGCCCGACGATGGGATCCACTGTGTATTTCTTGAGGCGCTCGTCCCATACCTTAAACAGCGGATCGACGACGTACTTCGTGATGTTCTGGCCTAACCCTTGGTAAAAGGCGCCAATCCCAAAAGTCATTCGATTCGGGTGGTGGTAAAACACCAAGTAATTGGTAACAGCGATAGAGCCAATCGCAAGCAATGGGGCGGCCACTGGTATCCCTCCGATATCAACGCTTGCGGTCACTTCCGGATTGTTTGCTAAGGCGAAGATAGGCGCTGTTAGCGCAAAGAACCCCGCAATCCTCCACGTATTGCGTGTGGATAGGGCTTCGGCGGAGAGAGGCGTTCCATCCCGAGTGAGGTATTTATCGATTCGTGCATTCGGGTTCATAAACGTGAAGATCTGCGTCCCTTGTAAAAGCGAATTCGTCAGGATGACTTTTGTTGCCAGTAGAGTGCCAACGGCAGCGGCTCCTGCTTGCTCTGCCAGTGACAGAGACTGAAACGCAGGATCTAAGACTGAGCCCCCATTCGAAAGATGGAGGAGCAGATTTCCAAGACGAGGGATGATGTAGAACGGAAGTGCAAAACAAAACGATACTTGAGCGTTGCGAAATATTGCAGAGGCGCGGTTGTCGCCGGCGCGTACAAAAAAATTATTCAGGGACGGCTGATTTTTTCCTACTAGGTAATCAATGTACAAATTGGCCAAGGTTGTTGGGATGGCCAGTAGCCAGGCCATTTCCTTTTCGGTGCTGATAAACGAGAGCACTAGCCAGGTGGGGATATTCGCCGCGGCTGTGATCTGCCTGCCGCGTTTAACAGAATCGCGATCTTCGGGCACCCGATCGCTTGCTATGGGAAACTGCCAACGCAGATTTTCTAAAAAGGTGTAAGGGCGAGGAAGGATGCTCACCGGGATATGGGAAAGCCCTTGCTCTGCGAGTGCTTGCTTAACCTGGTGCGCTTCTTCTGCGATCGCGGTTTTATTTAACGGAGCTCCTATGGACGCGATGCTGACGGCAGTGAGGTCTTTAACGTTTAGTTGGTCGAGTAAAGGCTGTGGGTTGGTTTTGAGCCCATCGAGCGCCGCCATCAACTCTTCAGGCGTGCGGCCTTCCGTGATGCGAACCGCGGCTTCCTCATCCGTTTTGCGTAGGTAATAAGCGCAGGGATTTTCTTGTAAGTGAATGGCAGCCCTTTCACCCACCGCCGGGCCAGCTGCAAAAGCAGATTGCAGCGGCGCCAAAGCCAGCTGCAGGACGCAGAGGGAAGTTAGCAACGAGCGCACAACCTGGTTTTTCATCGGGGCGCGTTCTACCTAAACGGCTGAAAAACCTCAAGATCGGCCTTAGGGCGCGAGCCTAACCCCCTGATATAGCGGCGATTCCCGGGGCTCCTTTTCGGCAAGCTTTGCCCGAAAAAGTCGCTTCCACAGCGGCTTGCTTGATGCGCCCGTGCCTAAAGTGCTAAAGAGCCGCTGGTATTTCACTTGCACTGGCTGCCGCGGGCCGCGCTCGCGGGGGAGGAAAAAATGAAAGTCCGTTATTTAAGTGTCGCGTTACTCGCTTTGGTTTTAGCAATCGCTTGTGGAGGGGGACCCGGGATGACTCCTGGTTATTACCTCGCCGATGACATCAAAGAAGCCCATTACCCACTTGTCGTGATTCAGAAAAAGAACGGCCATTCCTCAGCCTACCAAATCAGCAAGTTCGGCAGCGTATCGTTCGGCGCAGGGGTTTCGACGACGGATCTGAGTGAAGATACTTTGTCCACAGCCTTAGCTCTCTCTACGGGTAACGACTGGGCGTACAACGGAATTCTAACGATGCAAGGGAAGAACCTCCGCGTGCGTTCCGCTCGCCAGAAAGAGGATGGGACCAACACACGCACTCTGCGCAACGAGAAGGAACTTTCCAGTCCCTCAGTGGAAGTCCTTCAAGATGTCGTCTTGAAAAGCGTTCCCAAAGAAAAAGCTATCCAAGTCCTGCGCGCTACCTTCAAATTTCCTGCGCAAGGTGAATTCAGCAGCCACCAAGAAGAGGTCTGCCAGGGCGCTTTCGATATGTCTTGCGACGAGTTGTACCGTCCTTAACGTCGGCCCTGGATCCAGTTTCTAAGCCGGGGAAACAGCACGCGGCGGTGGCGGCAGCCAGAATTCTGGCACGTCACCGTGGCGCCGTGCACTTCGTCGGCGTTCTTTACGACAGCGCTCCAAAGATCATTGCGGAAATGGAGTCGAATGCCGGAGAAAGCAGGGCCTCCGTCAAAGTCTGGCATGTACTCGCGGTGGTCTGCGGTCTTCAGGTTAATGTTGTAACCAGCGGCGTAACGCCCACGTTCTTGCAAGAGAGTCTTAGCTTCGATCTTGAACTCTAAGCGTTTCTTCTCCCCAGTGTAAGTTTCCAGATCCCAGATGACCGTGCCACGCTTCCAGTTGAAATCTAGGTCTGCCCTCAATCCAATTTCTTTGACGTTGTAGGTCTTTCTAAAACCCGAACGGATCAGAGTGGGAAGGTGTAGGCGTAAGCTGTTCTCCACTTCGACAAGCTGTTGCCCGTCCACGCTACGGTGAGTTTCCGGGTCGCGCTTAGGGTAAGCATAAAAGTCGAAAGAGTATTCGATCCATTGCTCGAAGCCCGGAGGGAGAACGGAGTTTCCCTGACGTGCAAGTACACGCGGTAAGGCCGTCTTAAGCTTGCCTGCTTCAAAGAGCGGGCCGACGCGTGCGATGAGGTTTCCCAGCTGCGCCATCACAGGCTCGTAAGCCGGTGAGCGGTCTTTCCTGTACGTATCGTAAAACTCACTAGCAATAGGAGAGGTTCCTTCCAAAGCCTGGGGCATGGAGAAATCCAAAAAGATCGGATCTTCGGCACAGTTATTCCCCGCCCACCAACGGCACAGCGAGGTCGTGCCCGAGCCATTCTGGCCGAAATCGGATTCGATTTTGTTGGAATTCACGGGCATCCGTAGATCGTAGACACCGCGCTTTGCGGAGCGCTCAAAGACATCGGGGCCATTGGTGACCGGGATAAATTCTTCGAGGCTGAAATTTCGGTACTCGCCTATCCAGCGGAAGACGAAATCCTTCGCTTCGGGTTTTTCACCGACAACGCGTTTTTCAATCGCTGCCGTGAGGTGTTCGAGCCCTGCGGGGACTGGCTCGTAAGGAAACTTTTCAGGAAAGTTTGGATGCAGCACTGCGAGCACCGGGCCGCGTACACCGATCCACTCTTTGGAGGCTTGCTCAGGCGTCGCGATGTTCATTTTGAGCATCTCAACGTATTTGCCTACGCGGTACCAGGCAGCGAAATTATGTTTCGGGCCGCTGTAGCTCTTGATGGCGTAATAGGTGCGGTAAGTTTTTAGTTTCTGGTAATCCGGCCGTGCTTGGATTTCAGGAGGGCGCGGAGGAAGTTCTGCGTGTGCTGTGAGGCACGCCAACAGTGCTAAGCCTAGGAACTTCTTCATCGGATCCCCCTATTTCGGGGTAGTAAAGTAGGAGAACCGAGGGAATGGCAACCTCATAATCTGTGGCACGATGAGCCAAACCCACGCGACCAGAGTTCCATAAGGTTTGAGCCAGAGATTGTAACGCAAGGCTGGCCAGATCAGGCGCGGGAAGAAGAGATCGTTGTGCATTCCGGAAACAAACAGCACGGCAATCACATAGCCTGCTAGCGGAACGTAGTTTCCTTTTTGGAAATGCGCGCGCGCATACTTTCCAAAGAAGAGACAAAGCGGCGCAAATAATACGAACGTTTGATCTTCGGTCTTGGGGCTGCAAAGCAAAATCGCGGTCAAACCAATCGAGATCCAAACCTCCCAGGGAAACTCTTTATCGGCTCGCAATCGCATGACCACCAGCACTACGGCGCTGGTGGTTAAGATGACGTGGCGGACGAGAAGCGCGAGTGGCTTGGGCACATCGAACTTATTGAGTGCGCTGGCAATGTCCCCTTGCCCAAAAGTCGGCGCGACATTGTTCAGAAGGTGATTCACCCATTCAAAAAATAGACTGATGCCTTGCGTGCCGAGCGTTAAGCACGGGAGCACTACAACGGCGAGCCCCATGCAGACGCATGCCATCCAAAACCGCCGGCGAACGGGGAAAAGAAGAAGTACGGCAAAGAGGATGGGGAGAACCTTGATCCCCGTCCCGATCATGAGCCAAGTCGCGGCTCCCCAGTTTCTGCGCTCGAAGTAGTCACGAACGCCGAGCAAGATGCAGCCTAGGAAAAGTGGGTTGATTTGCCGAGAACGGATGGAACCCTCGAGCTCCATTCCGCATAGGAGGATAAACAGCAGGAGCCATTTAAAGTTTTTCTTGTCGGCGCGCCGGAGCACTTGCCAGCGGCTGATCCCGAACCAGAAAAAGAAGGCGTTTACCGTCATCCATACGAAGCCGTGCCACACGGGAGGTAGCTGAGTCAGCGGCCAGTAGATCCAGGCGCAGAAGGGTGGGTATTGGAACCAATCTATATAAGAGGAGTCGGAGGGCGGCAGATAAGGGCTGATTCCCGCGGCCAAGCGAAGAGCGGCTTCGTTGTATGTCGGGCCGACAAGGCCGAGGCCCCATTTCAATGTTTGATTCGCGCAGAGAAGACTGAAGAGAGTTAGCCAGAACGCTTGTTTTAGTGCTTTGGAGTACGGGGCGTTTTGTGCTGTTCCGTCGGCCGCCATGAAGCACCACCAGGGCGGCTACGCCGCGCTATCCTTAATGTTAATGTTCAGCCTTAATCCTTAATCGAAGGATGAAGGCTGAACATTAAGGATAAAGGATTAATAGCTGGGGAGGGACTTGAACCCCCGACCAAAGGATTATGATTCCCTTGCTCTACCGACTGAGCTACCCAGCCATAATCATGCAGGAAATCGTTCTACTTGCTTCTCTGTAGCTTGTCTACCTAGGCAGGCGAAAAAAAGAACGGGCGGCTCACGAGCGATGCCCGCAAACCGCCCGCCTCTGTGGGTAGATCACTTAATCAATACGTCGGCCGCGAGGCGTGACGTCTATCCAACCTGTGGACCATTTTCCGCGCCGGGAATCATAGGTATAGATGTAGCCGTCTTCGAAGCGTCGCTGAGTCCCATTGCGCGGGGAACCATCCACGTAGTCCGCTGCGTTTTCCCCGATTGGGTAAGTGCCCACCCAAGTGCCGCTGTGAGGCCCCGTGCTGCGGAAGACCCAATTCCAGCCGTCTTGTTGCCGAGTCGAACCAGCCGCCGGTAACCGATCCACCACTTCGCCGCCCGTAGAATAAGAATCATAGTACGTAGTGGTTCTAGAATACCCCGAGAGGTAATCCGCGCGATCCTGCGCGCGTTGAGCCCAGCGGCGCAAGAGCGGGCCGGCTTCTGCGGTGCTAGCGAGCACGGTTAGTAATCCGAACACTATTCCAAGTTTTTTCGAGTTCATTGGTTCCCTTTCTAAAAGGCCGATCGCTAACAGTGAGGGTGGGACGTGTCGTGGGCGGTGGCGCCCGATTGCCGCAAACCCTTGGCAGCGCCGCCAACGGGAAATGGCCCCGTTTGCTTTAGAACAGAAGCTCGACAAGTTCTGGAACCTGAGGTTACAAAATCGGTTTCCGGTCAGGTTTTTCTAAGGGGTGAATGTGCGTTTTCTTTCGGAACTCGTCCGAGCGGCCATCGTGTTTTCTCTTTTGATTCCGCCTTCGGCGATTTTCGCATCGACAGATGCGGCCGATAGTGCGGCGCCCTGCCGAAAGGAGCTGGCCACCGGTGCAGCGACTGCCGTGGATCGGGGAGTCCTGGATGAGATCCTCACCGCGGATTCCGCAGGCTCTGAACGCAGCGAAAAGGCGGCTCTGGCTCGTGTGGAAGGCGACATCCACGCACACCTGCAGAAGATCGCGGCACTTCGTTCGGAAGTTGCTGCAGCGGAAAAAGAAACCTCGAAGCTACGCGATGAAGAACGCGGCCTCCAGACCGATGCGCGCATCCACCACGCCCGTGCTCAGGTTTTTGGTAGCCAGGCAGAAGCCCGCGATGCCATCGAGTTTGCTACGGCGCAATTGGGCAAGATCCAGTTTTGCGAAAATGACCTCGTAGAAAAACAGTACCGCGATGTAACAAGCTGCGTGTTTTGGCATGCCGACCGCGCTCTATCTAAACTCAGCCTCGTACTCGTGCCCATTATCATTGCCTATACTAATGAGACTCTTGGCCGCGACGAACGTACGCGCAAGGCCATGGACGAAGCTCGCCAGGCAGTACAGGACGAAATCGATATCGCAAAAGTAGATCAGCGCCGCGTGGATCTCAGCGGAGATGCCTGGGATACCATGGCAAGCCGCTTGGAAATCCGCGCCCTGGAACTCCAGCGCTGGCTTAAGCCTTTCTTAGCAGGGTTGGGCTCGACGCTCGTAAATGGCGTAGTGGGCGGTGTCCGCATGGTGGTTCCGAAGAAGGCGGAACCTGGCGCGGCGCCTGTGGCCTCTGTAAATCCGTTATTCCGCGCGAAAGAATTTACTTTGCAGATGGGCGCGAACATTTGGAAGACGCTCAGTTCCCTGAATTTTCGGGAAATGCGTTCGAATGCGTATCTAGTCAAAGATTACGTAGAGCGTTTTGCCTGGGTGGCGATTGCCAGCGTCGTAGTCAACACGGTGAAGTCCTTCAAAAAGCACGGCACGTGGCCTCAAGCAGTAAATACGCCGTGGCACCTCGTAGCCAATGCCGCAACGATGATGCTCATTCAGCAGGAAATCAGCGCGCGTAACACGCAGGTCCACAACAATGTCGTGGCCGCGAAAGACTTTAGTGAGCTCATGGCTCGCATTCCCGGTGTCGTGGCTGGAAAACAGGGGATGATCCACGAAGCGTGGAACCGATTCACGGGCTTTTTCGCTGGGGTGCCAGCCGAATTTCCGTTCTTGGCAGCTTGGACCTGGGCCTACCATGGCTACGTGACCGACAAAATCGACCCTCTGAGCTGGGAAGGCTTGAGCACCTCCGCAGGCGATGCGGTGGGTTTTCTTTCTTCGTTCGGGGTTTACCTCATTCTGAAATGGTCGCTCTGGGCCAAGACGTTCGAGCTGGGCTTCATTCCGGAGTACCGAGCGATGACGGAGCAGCCCTATGAGGCCTTGCGTGTCACGCTTGCAAAGCAGTACGGAATTCCCGTTACCAAACACAAAGTGACCGATCCGACGACGCACGAAGAATTCGAGATCGAAAA
>JAIEOG010000199.1 GCA_019750655.1 bacterium | reverse complement strand
TTTAACCGTGCGCATCATCGCTTCAACTTCTAGGTTGTCGCGAGTGGCGTTGGCTTCTTTAATCTGTTTGATTTTCGCTTTGAAAAACGGCTTGTCCTGCGTGAAGTCTTGGATGGTCCCCTTCGTGAGGCCCTGCACAAGAATTTTCACTCGGCCATCCGGCAGCTTTCGCATCCGCATGAACATCGCGATCGTACCGACCGTGTAGATCGATTCCGGCGAGGGATTCTCGTCGGTGATTTCGCGTTGTGCAGCTAAGAAAATGAGGCGATCTTTGGCTAGCGCTTCATTGACGGCACGGATGGAAGGCTCTCTGCCTACGAAAAGTGGCAGAATCATGTACGGGTAAACAACTACGTCCCGTACAGGAAGGAGCGGAAGCTCCTCAGGGATGACAAGTTCTTCGGCTTCGGAGAACTCGTTTGGCATGGGTCACCTTCAGCTAGGGGTTTAAGAGCGGTGAATCTCGCTACCTAACTGTTTTTCGGTTATTTCTAAGGCGACCTTGAGGCGGAAAGGGAGAGCCCCGAAAGGGGCTCTAATCATGGAGGAAACAGCTTAGTTGTTAAAACTTTAGGGTGTGTACCGTTATGGTTCTCGTCGCGAGCCTAGGTTGGTTTTGCAGAGCCGAGGACGCACAAGGGAAGCACCGGAGGCGTGCCTAAAGGCACGTCGAGGATGCTGACCGCGGAGGACGAAGGATTCTGGAAAATCAAACTGGGCGCAGTAGAGCAACCATAACGGTACACACCCTACGCAAAAGCTTTCTGTTGTTGTTCTTCCGCTTCTTTGCAGCTGACGCAAAGCTCCGTCATGGGTTGGGCTTCCAGACGTTTCACTTCGATAGCTTCTTCGCACGATTCGCAGACGCCGTACGTGCCTTCTTCAATCTTGGCCAGGGCCTCTTCGATTTTCACAAGCACCGAGCGCTCGCGATCCCGCAGACGCAGGGTCACGCTTTGGTTCAAATCCGCGGTCGCTTGATCGACTTCATCGGCCAGATCATCGGGACTGACTGTCAGATCCTGGTTTTTGTTCTTTTCGTTGTGGTTCAAGATGCGGGCCTTCTCATTGTTGAGAATTTCCGAGAACTTGCTCAGGTCTTTCTTCTTCACGACACGTCCCCCGGTGCTGACTAAGAGAAAAACGACTAGTTTTTTAGGTTGTTTAAGAAACTAAGAAGAGTTGCTTATCTGAAATTGTAGCACATCCCAAATCGATTGGACGGCTTACTGCGCAATGATGGCACCACCGGGAGCGAGCCCTAAGATCGGTAGATTACGCAATGCGGTACGGTTCTGATCAAAGCCCAGCTCACCCAGCGGGCTCTCAAAACGTACACCCGACAACAAAGCACTGACGGCAGCATTGCGGTTTCCCCCACTCGAACGAGCAGCGCGAGCGACGAGTTCCAAAGCTTCAAAAGATTGAGCAGCCAAAAGGTCAGGAAGGATGCCGTAGGCCTCGGTGTAAGCCCGGGCGAATTCCTTTTGCTTGGGATTGTCGGATCCCAGGACCAAGGCTCCGGGGAAAAGTGCTTTCTCGACGAGGCGCCCACCTCTCTTATGGAGCTGATCGCTGTTCCATTCGCTTGTTCCCAAGAGCGGGATATCGGCCACATCAAAGTAAGCAAGGCTAGCGGCAATTTGTGCTGCGGCGCGTGGCCCATCCGGAAGAAACACAGCATCAAAATCCACGACGGGTGGAAGGCGTGCCTTCGAAGGCCGACGGGTCTTTGCTTGTTGTTCTTTCGCAAAAGTATCCAGGCGCGAGAGCTCTAGTTTGCGTGCCCGGCTGTCTGAGAGGACCAGCAGTCTCTGGACTGCGTCTTGAAAGTCTTTGGCATCCGCCGGGTAGCGTTCAAAAGCGACGACGCGGCCACCCAGTTTATCGGCAACGGCTGTGAACTGAGACGCCATGTCTTCACCGAACGAATTGTCCGGCGCTAAAATCGCAAAACGTTTGAGATCGCGTTCCTGAGAGGCGTACCGCACGAGATTTTCCATCTGCACGCGTGCGGTGAGGGCGTTTTGGAAAAGATAGCCACCGCGTTCCGACAGACCTTCTTTACCCGTCAAAGAAAGATTCAGCACTCCCAGTTCTTGAGCGCGATCGGCAACGGCGAGAGACTCTTTCCAAGCAATCGGGCCGATGATGGCAATGACGCCTTTTTCTTCGACGAGCTTATCGACTGCGAGAGCGGCTTGAGCGGGGTTGGAACCTGAGTCTTCAGCGAGGATTTCAAATTCCGAGCCGCCATCGCTAAAGATGCCGGCAGCAAGCAAGATGCCATCCAACGCGCGCTTGCCGTATTGGGCTTGAGCGCCCGTTAGCGGCAAGACGACGCCGATGCGCGAGCGGTCGCCGGAAGTGGCGCGGCCCAATGCGCCGCCTGCCGTATCGGGCGTGGACTCCAAAACGACGGGTGCTGCGGCAACGGCCGTAGACGAGCTGGCCAAACGCTGGGTGATCTTTGCGCGTGTTGCCGGCTCAGAAACTTTGGGCAGAGCAGCCGTCAGTTCCTCTGCGGTCATATCCTGGATCGTCGAGGAGACATTGTTTTCGAGGGTCTGGCGGCGGCCTTCTTCTAGGGGCAATTGTAGGTTTTGTGCCAGGTAGACCACGACAGCCGAGCGGTTTTGCGCGGCGGCAGCGGCTTGGGCCCCTAGCTGGTAAACGACTTCCGCGCGGCGTGGGCCCTGGGCGTGGATGATTTCCTTGGGCAAACGGCTAAGCGTTTCCGAAGCGCGTGCATAAGCGCCTTGCTGGTATTCCGTCGCTGCAAGATTGTAAGTGACGTCGAAGATTAGTTCCGACTGCGGGAACGTATTCAAAAAGCTTTGGAACTCCGCCATGGCTTGCGGGTAATTCGATGTTGCGTAGTACAAAGTACCCAGACGGTAGGACGCTAACTCGTGTGCTGGGCCGCCGGGGAAATCGCGCTTGATGGCGCGGTAAGCGTCAATGGCCGCTTGGCTTTTGTGGGCTTTACTCGCGCGCTCGGCGAGTTGAAAGGCGTTGCGAGCGCGGGGTTCGACTTCGGCCGTGCGCAATGCTGCCGGGTCATCACTGGGGTTGGAGGTTTGTTGTGCCGGGCGTCCGGAAGCGCAGCCCCACGAGAGTAGAACTACCAGGATCCCCAAAACCCATGCCCCGTTTTTCACTTGAACAGCCCTCGAAATTTTTCCAGGAAGCTGTCCACTGCGGGGTGTGTCCCGCGGGACTCTTCCTCGGAAAACTGACGTAAGAGATCTTTTTGTTTCTGCGATAGCTTGGAAGGCGTTTCGACCAAGACGCGCACAACCAAATCGCCCGTACCATGCCCATTTAAGCGGCGAATGCCTTTGCCACGCAAGCGGAGCAATTCCCCGGACTGCGTCCCTGCGGGAACGGCAATCTGGGCCGGCCCTTCCAAGGAAGGGATCTCTATCTTAGCCCCGAGGGCTGCGTGCACAAAGCTAATCGGGAGGTCGAGCAAAAGGTGCTCGCCTTCGCGTTGGAAGAGCGCGTGCTCTTTCACGCGCACATGCACGTAGAGGTCGCCGGGGCGGCTTCCTTGTTGGGATTCGCCTTCGCCGCGCAGCCGCAGACGTTGATCGCTATCAATGCCGGCTGGAATTTTTACCTGGACGGATGTCGGTTTTTTGACGCGCCCACGGCCTACGCATTCCGAGCAAGCTTGCTCGATGACAGCACCACGGCCCGCGCAGGTTGAACACGTGCGCGAGAGCGTGAAAAACCCTTGGTTGAAATGCATTTGGCCGGAGCCCTTACACGTTTTGCATTTCTTAGGCGTGCTGCCGGGCTTTGCTCCGGAGCCCTGGCATTTTTCGCAGGAAGCTTCTTTTTCGAAGGTGATGGTCTTCTCTGTGCCGTGTACGGCCTCTTCGAATTCGATCTCCATGTTGTAACGAAGGTCCACGCCCCAGGCGTTTTGGGACTGCCCGAAAATATCGCCAAAGATATTGTCGAAGATATCGGAGAACGAGGAATTGAAGCCGGCATCGCCGCCAAAGCCTGCACCACCGAGGCCTGCATGGCCGAATTGATCGTAGGCAGCGCGCTTTTTCGCATCGCTCAAGACTTGATAGGCTTCATTCACTTCTTTGAACTGAGCTTCGGCTTCGGCATTCCCCGGGTTGCGGTCGGGGTGGCACTGGATGGCGAGCCGTCGGTAGGCCTTTTTGAGTTCTTCGTCCCCGGCTTCGCGGGTGACCATGAGGACTTCGTAGTAATCGCGCTTTGCCATGTTTTTTAGAAGATCTTAAGTTTCCTTCGCCACGCCGACCACTACTTTCGCAGGCTTCAATAAGCGCCCTTGGAAGAGGCAGCCGCGTTGCACCACGGCGACGACGGTATCGACGGCACTGTCTGCCACGGGGGCTTGAGACACTGCTTCGTGCTTGCTCGGATCAAATTTTTCGCCGGCTTCGCCCGTAAGCTCGACGCCTGAGCGCTGGAGCATGTTCACGAGTTCGCGGTGGGTCATTTCAATGCCGGTGACGAAGTTTTTCAATTCATCGGAACCTCTTTCATGCAAGGAACGGCTGGAGGCGAGCCCGCGTTCGAAAAGATCGACGATGCCTAGGAGGTCCCCTACAAGCTTTTCGTTGGCAAACCGAATGGCGTTCTCTTGCTCGCGGTACAGCCGGCGCTTGGTGTTTTCAAACTCCGCACGCAGGTAGAGCATTTCTTCTTTGAGTTTCGCGTCGGCAGTCGATGCGTGTTCGCCGGATTGTTCGGCGGCTGCTTCAGCGCCGTTTTGCGTTTTTTCTTCGTCGGACATTAGGTCTCCCTAGAGCTTAAAACAGTTTCCACTTTGTTGCGGTAGCGCCCTTTGAAATCCGGCGCCCCAGCCTTGACGCTGCGGATGGCTTGATCAAGCAAGCCGTGCAGCGTGTTCACTTCGTCGATATACGGCGGTAGTTGCGAGAGGATTTCCTCTAAGCGCGGCCGCATTTTATAGGGATCGCCCGGCAGAACAAAGCCCACTGCTTCTGCGAGTCCCAAAAAATGCGCTACCAGCCGTTCCCGTTGCGACCGTCCCGCAGTCTGGAACGAGGGCAAGGAGGTGGCAAAGAAGCGATTCACCTCATAACTAAAGACTAGGACTGCTTGGGCCAAATTCAAGGAGCGGTATTCCTCTGAAGACGGAATAGAGACCACCCAATCGCAGAGCGCGATGTCATCATTGTCTAGACCATCTGCTTCCGGGCCGAAAACCAAAAAAATATCCGTTACTTCAGAGGCCAGCAGCTTACCCAACGCGCGCGGCACAGCTTCCTGCACCGCAACGGGGTGCGGCCGGTTAGCTGAACCAATCCGGGCGGTGGAAGCAAGGATGAGTGGTTTGCCATCGCAACGCAGGGCGTCTTTGAGGGAATCGAACCACAGAGCGGACTCAAGGCGGCCTTTGGCGTGTTTTGCCATCCGCCAGGCGGACGCATCCAGGACCGTCGGCTTGCCGACAATGCGCAAACTGCCCTTCAAACCCATGTTTGCGATAGCCCGAGCGGTCGATCCAACGTTCCCGCCATACTCCGGACGCACCAGTACCGTATGGAGGCGTTCACGGATTTGCCCACAGCTGCTGTGGACAACTTCGGGGGAGTGGATTTCTTCCAAAGGGCACCTTACTGGGTTACCGCACCATGCGGAAAACAGAGTGAGATTGATACCTTATTTAAGCCAGGGAACCAAGAGTGAATGGACACTTTGGGCGGGAATCGGGCAGTGGGACCTAAGTTATCCACAGGCTGTGGATAACTTTTAGAGTTACCAGAAGTCGAGGATCGGAGCTTATTAAGCTCAACAATTTGGAACATTTAATTTTTGAGCGAGTTTTTTGTCAATGCATCTTTTGCGTTTTGTCAGGGTTCAAGCGGAGCAAGGCTCTCCGGCGATCCACCGCTCTCGAAAAAGTCCATCTGGTTGGTGTGCTGCGATAACGCGGCATTTCTGGCTCTTCCGGCTTTCTGGGATTGGTTCTCCAGGTGGGTCTGGATGTCACGCGCTCTGGTCAAGACTTCCGAGGGGACCCCAGCTATCTTCGCGACCTCAATTCCATAGCTTCGGCTGCACACCCCAGGGGCCACTTTGTAGAGGAAAACGACGTCGTCTTTCCACTTTTCCACAAGGGCGGTTAAATTTTTCAGACCTGGCAAGCGGCCTTCGAGTGCTGTGATCTCGTGAAAATGCGTCGCGAAAAGAGTCTTCGCACCAACCTGGTTGTGCAGGTATTCCAAAAGCGACCAAGCGAGGGCCAAACCATCATAGGTGCTGGTGCCGCGGCCGATTTCATCGATCAGAATCAGGCTTTGCGGTGTCGCAGAGCGCAAGATGCGTGCGACTTCGTGCATCTCCACCATGAAAGTAGATTGCCCCTGCGAGAGGTTATCGCTGCTACCAATGCGCGTGAAGATCGCGTCGAGCAAAGGCAGGTTGGCACTTTGGGCTGGCACGAAGCTTCCCGCTTGCGCGAGCACGCTAGTGAGCGCGACTTGGCGCATGATGGTGGACTTACCACCCATGTTCGGGCCGGTGATGATGAGCGTGCGCGCGGAATCTTGGCAGATCGTGATGGAGTTCGCGACGAACTGCCCTGGGGGTAGGTGGACTTCGACGACTGGGTGGCGGCCGTCTTCGATTTCCAGTTTTCCAGTGTTGTTGAAAACCGGCCGGCGGTAACCACGTTGCCTTGCTGCGCGCGCGAAAGACTGCAACACATCCGTTTCGGCGAGTAGCCGAGCATTCTGAGAAAGCGCGGGAGAAACTGCCGCGACCTTCTGCCGCGCTTCCAGGAAGAGCGACTCCTCCAAAGCCTTGAGCCGGTGCTCGGCGCGGATCACCCGTTGTTCGAAGTTCTTGAGTTCTTCGGTAACAAAGCGTTCGCCCGTCGAAATCGTCTGCTTGCGTGTGTAATCGTCGGGTATTTTCGAAAGGTGTGAGTTTGTCACCTCGATGGTGTACCCGAAGACCTTATTGAACTTGATCTTCAGAGAAGAAATGCCGGTGCGCTGGCGTTCGCGTTCTTCCATTGCTGCGATCGCGCTTTTCGCGTCGAAAGCGAGCGTTCGGTATTCCTGAATCTCGGGGTGGAAGCTCGCGCGGAAGATCCCGCCTTCGCGGTAAGTCGCCGGAGGGCTGTCTTCCAAGGCTTCTTGCAGGTGCGCGACGAGTTCGGGTAACAGCGCAAAGCTCTGCGAGATCGTCTCGAGGCGTTCACAAGCGCCTTGTTTCAAGAGCTCCTGGATTTCCGGCAAACGCGCAAGCGTATCGCGGATCGCGACGAGGTCCCGAGGCATCGCTAGCCCGAGAGATGTTTTCGTGCTCAGGCGCTCGAGATCGCGCAACGGAGAAAGCACGGAACGCAAAGCCTCTGCGAGATCTTTGCTATCGAGCAAAACAGAAACACTTTCCAACCGGCCTTCGATTTCGTCGACGTCGCGGCTGGGCTGCGTGAGCCAATCGCGTAAGAGACGCCGGCCCATGGAAGTAACCGTATCGTCGATAACGTCGGTGAGGCTCTTGCCGCCTTCATTGGCAGGGCGCGCAATTTCCAAGGAGGCCAGTGTTACGCTGTCCATCGAGAGGCGCCCCGGCGCAAAAAGCGGGGCCGGGTTTTCAAAGTAAACGGGCGTGGCCGTCTTCTGCGTTTCTTGGATGTATTTCCGCAGCGCTTCGAGGGCGCTGTTTAGAGATTCGCCTTCCGCGAAGAAACTATCGCGCGTAGTCACCAAGCAGCGGGTGCCCGCCGTGAGCACTTTCAGCCAATCACTTTGCGCAGCTTCTGCCGTGGTCAGGATTTCCCGGGGCCGGTATTCGCGGAAAACTTCGGCGACAGCCGCTGTGGAATCCGCCGTACCGGTGCGCAATTGCCCATCGAGCAAGTCGAGCAGGCAAAGGCCGATTTGCCCGCCTTGAACGGCAATCGCCAGAAGCTGGTATTTCTGGTCGTCCTGCACGAGTTCGGGGTCGGCAATCAGGGCGGGTGTCAGCACGCGGACGACATCACGCTTTACCAAACCCTTGGTCGTCGCCGGGTCTTCCATCTGTTCGCAGAGCGCGACCTTCATGCCGGCGGCGAGAATTTTCTGGATGTACGAAATCGCAGAGTGGTGTGGGACACCGCACATCGGAATCGGATTGGCGGCGTTCTTATCGCGCGCTGTGAGTTGTACTTCCAGCACGGGGGCTGCGAGGACGGCGTCCTCAAAGAACATCTCGTAGAAGTCCCCCATGCGGTAGAAAAGAATCGCATCGGGGTACTGGCGCTTCATCTCCAGGTACTGGGCGAGCATCGGTGTGACGTTGGCTGGAGTTCCCATGTAGCTCGAGAAGTACGGCATTTACAAAGGCTCGGCAACCGCCTATTTCCAGGGGGTGCCAGCTGCGCCTCTTTCCTCCGAAACCTCTTGGAAAATCCCCGTCGCCTTTTGGCTAGCAGCCCTTTGCTGGGGGACCTCCTTTCTTTGGATTAAGATTGGCTTAGAGAATTGGAACCCGGTCGCTCTGGTGGCCTTTCGGCTCTTCGTAGCTAGCCTCTTCTTTGGCCTTGTCCTCTATTTCAACCGCAAACCTTGGAAGCTCTTTGCGCCAGGTGCTTGGATCTTGCCGATTGTGGCTTTCTTGAACCCCTACGTGCCGTTTCTGCTCATTTCCTGGGCGGAACAAACGATTGATAGCGGAATGGCGAGTGTGCTCAATGGCACCGTCCCGTTGTTCACAATGCTGGTGGCGCCGCTTTTTCTCGCGGATGAGCGACCGACATGGCGGACGTTTTGGGGTGCGGTGATCGGCTTCGCCGGTATCTTGGTTTTGTTTGGCGTGCCTTCAACGCAGATGGCCGGGAGTCTGCCCGGGCAGCTCGCTGTGGTGCTGGCGTGTTTCTGCTATGGGCTATCGACGGTGCTCTTGCGCCGTTTTGGCCCGCATAACCCACCGCTCGTGCAAGCGGCGTTGATCAACATGCTCGCTTTGGCATTCATCGGCATTCACGCCGGCGCGACGGGAGCTCTTTCGCTCCCGCCGGCGACCATGAATGCCCTAGCCGTGCTTTGGCTGGGAGCTCTGGGTAGTTTCTCGGCCTACTCGCTAGCGATGTACGTCATGGTAAGGCGGGGCGCGACGTATGTAAGTCTCACCAATTTCGCTTACCCACTCCTTGGAATGGTGCTGGGGATCTTGTTCCTAGGCGAAGCGTTTCACTGGCGGGTGCTGGGAGGCGGCATCTTGATCCTCGGCGGCATCGGCTTGGTGCAGCTTCAGAAGATTCGAAAGCTTAGGGTCTGTACTCGGACATAGCGTCAATACGAGGGTGCATAAGGCTTTACAGCGCGAGGACGCACACGGGAGCGGTTCCGGAGGCGGGCCTAAAGGCCCGCTGAGGAAACCCGACCACGGAGGACAAAGCGCTGCAAAGCCTTATGCAGCCGCAGTTGACGCTATGTCCGAGTACAGGCCCTAACCTGTAACTTCCCAATCGATCGGCGCTTGTCCCCAGCTCTGCAAAATCTGGTTTGCGCGCGAGAAGGGTTTGCTCCCAAAGAAGCCGTTATAAGCGGACAATGGCGACGGGTGTGCAGACTCCAAGATGCGGTGCTGCGGTTTGGTGATGAGCGCTTTTTTCTTCCGCGCGGGCGCTCCCCAGAGAATGAAAATCAAAGGCGCTTCGCGTTCGTTCAAAAGCCCAATCACACGATCGGTAAAAGTTTCCCAGCCGCGGTCTTTATGTGAGTGCGCTTGGCCCATGCGTACGGTGAGGACGGTGTTGAGCAGCAGCACGCCTTGCTCGCGCCAGCCGGATAACTCAGACTTTTGAAAAACCACCTTCATGCCTACATCGGCTTCAATCTCTTTGAAAAAATTAATGAGGCTAGGCGGCTTGGGAATGAGGTCGTTGTGCACGGCGAAGCAGCAGCCTATGGCTTGGCCAGGACCGTGGTAGGGGTCTTGCCCCAAGATCACGACACGCGCGCGATCGTAGTCGACTTCTTGAAGGGCGCGCAGAATGCAGTCTTGCGAGGGGAAAATCTTTTGGCCGCCGCGGTACTCCGAACGCAGAAAAGACGAGAGCTGCGTGAAGTATTCCTTCTCGCCTTCTTGGGCGAGGTGGTTCTTCCATTGAGGGGGAAGGTTGTTTGGGAAACGTGTTGTTTCGGAGCCTGGCTGCATGGCTTCTATCTAAAGAGAACCGGAGGCCGCCGGCAAGAGCGGTTATTTTTCTTCAAAACCGCTACGCGCTTCATGGAAAAGCGGTCTGAGGTCTTCGTAGCCTTGTAGTCCTTCCCTTCCAAAAAGTGACTCCGGAGTCGCGAGAATATCTTCTGCAGTTCGAAGGTCTTGCATTAGCGGCGCCATGGCGATGTAGAAGAGCATCCCCTGGGCTAAATACCTGACTGCAGTCTCTTCTTGAAAGCGGATAGCTAAGAGGGATTCGGTGCGTTTTCCCTCTCTTAATATTTGAATATTGCGTGCGGCCTTTTGCGCCAGGCGAAGATACTGGCTCAAATACAAGGCGACGAGCTTGCTCGGACTTTTTCCCTGAGAAAGCGCTATTTCATAGATTCCGTAATAAGCCGACAAGCCTTGTTCCGGGACGTAATTTGAAACCACATAACCCCAGTAGAGAGGGTGGACGGGGATCGAGCCAGGCAACATCAATTCCGCATTTGTGTTGATTACTAGCAATTCGTAATCAAGCGCCTCGAGGTCATCAGACCATTCCGCGGGGTGGACGAGCGTTATCGAGCCTTCAGGGGTGACTAGTAATTCAGGAGTTTGGTGCTTAAGCCCCCATTTTAAATCTACCTTTTTATCGGCTACCCATCTTGCCAGTGGAGCTCCTTGCTTCGAGCTATACCAATCCGGCGCAGTCTGAGAAAAAACCTCTTCAAGCCTATACGCGGCTCGTTTGCTTTCTTCTATTTCTACGAGCAGAGCGAAGAGTTCTGGATCGCCGTATTGGGCAATGGCTTCCCGTTCATCCGGGAACTGTATTCCTTGAAGAGCTAAAGCAATTCGGCATTTCACGGCGGGGTGGGGTCCATAAGCCAGAGCGTTGGCACAGAGCACCGAGACAAGAGCAAAAAAAGCAAGTCTAACGAGCATTCGGGATTTCCACCTGGTGGCGCGCGAGTTCAAAGAAAAACGTAAGGGTTACATGGCGGCTCGGAATCCACAGGTCTCCAAAAAAACGTATCGGCGACGCTAGGATTTCTTCAGGCGCCCGCAGGTCTTGAGCGAGTGGGGCCAAAAGCAAGTAGGTCTCCATGGCTTGCTTGAGATATTCGCAGATGCGGTGTTCGAGGCTCTCTGCTGCGGGCGCCGGGCCATTAGCCCCTCGCACATCCGCTAACTGTCTCAGCGTTAGGGTGGCTCGGTTCAAATAGATATCCAAGACCGCAGAAACAAGAGCGGCCGGTAAAGCTTCGCGATTCGAGAGTAGTTCTTCGAGTTGGATCTCTGCGCTGAGTTGGGACTCGGGAGCCATGAGGGAAACCACATGCGACCAATGGGTTCGGTCGGTTCCACCCACTAACGGACCCTCTAAGGAGGGGGCCAACTCGTTTGCGCGTTCGAGTTCTCGTTGGATAAACCCAAGTTCGTCTTCTTCAATTTTTTCCGGCGAGAGGGTGAGGCTGATGTTCCCGAAGGAATTAATCATCAGCGTATGGGCAACGTTCTTTTTTGCGCGCCATTGCACGCGCACTTTGTTCTCAGCCGCCCAGGTTCTTAGGCGTAGCGCTTCGGCCGATTTGTACCAAGCGGGAGGTGCCGCTCTGAGTGCTCCAACGAAGCGCTCTGCGTAAGCTGCCTGCAATCCGCGGAAGTTTACGGGGTCGCTATATTTCGCGGCAGGAACGGGGCCGAATAGGCCCGGTAAACCCCGAATCGCCATTTCCACTCGGCAGCGAACGACGTCGTGGGGGCGCTGGGCAAAAGCACTCCCTGCGAAAGCTAATAGAATTACGAATGTTCGGAAAAGCACGCGCCTCTATAGCAGAAGCCGATGCTTATGCCTAGAAAACTAGCAGTTTAGCCTTGTCTACTGGGGGACCCCCTGTCAGCCGGCTGGGCAGGCTAAGCCCCGGTACCCATTAGGCTTTTGAATACACCCCAGTATACGGCCCAAAACCCAGGCGGGAGGCCTATTTAGAGCCTAGTAAAATCAACTACTTAATTTGGTATCCCGCTTGCTTTGTAAGAGCTTGGGGAGACTATGCGTTTATCCAAAATCCTAGCTTTGTTACTGGTTGCGGGCCCGCTGTTTGCGGGTTCCTCGAGCGACCCTGCGGAAATGGAAAAAAACGCACGCGCCGATCTAGCCAAAAAGCTCTTCAAGCTAAGCCAGTCTTTGGACATGAAAGAGTCCAAATACGAAGAGAGTGCCGGTCAGGGAAAAAGCTTCGATAACGATACGGGTAACCCCTTTATGTCCAACACGACTATCCACTATAGCGTGGAAAGCACGTGCCGAGAGTGGGTGGCGAGCGGCACCCTCTGCAACGAATGGTTGGACCCCTACATTTCTGAGCACGGGTTCGGAGCCGACTACTCGCCTTTAGAAGGTTTGGTCGCACGCGAATGGATGGCTAAAAAAGGTGTCGATGGCGGTGGAAAATACCGCATCTGGGATATCCAACGCGGTTCGGGCAGCTCGGGTTCCAATCTTGATCAAGACGGTAAACTGGATCGCAGTGGTATCGTCAGCTGGAAGCTTAGCGACGATGTCCGCAAAAAAGTGGAAGACTTAGGCGAGCAAACCGCCGTCCGCCAAATGGCTTTGACCTTTGATGACGATGCTCCAAAACGCGGCGTTCAGGATAACAAGAACGTCATGCCCAATATCGAATCGATGCGCATGATGGCCAGCCGTTGGACCAAAATGTTCCGCAACCGCTTGGTCGCTAACTTGGCCGATATGCGTGTGGCGGATAAACCGACTGAGTTTCTTTTGAATGAAGACACGCCGGATTGCGAATCCTACGTGAACGCAATGCAGACGCGCCAAGAGCAAACCAAAGCGCAGCTGCGTTTCGAAGAACAAGCAAGCCTTCAGCCGGAAACGATCAACCAAGACCTGCAGCAGCGCTACCAAGCTTGTAAAGCTTTGCGCGCTGCTTCGGTGAAGATGGTGAATGCCGAAGCCAATGGTGGCCAAGTGCAAGCCGGCGATCCGAATTCCGAACGCTTGGATAAATGGCGTACGCGTTTGAATATCGCTTTGATTGATGGTGTCGGTATCGATCCTAACTCGGTGCCGCGCCCGCAAAATGCGCCTTTGCCGGTGCGCGATCTCGCTTCGGAATCCGCTGAGTGGAACGAAGGCGGCACGAAAATCGTCCGCAAGAAGATGATCACGAACCGCGGCAGCTTGCAGTCTTATAACAACGATCTCGAACTCGCAGCCGTCGGCATGGAAGACGTGCTAGCGCGTGTGCCGGATATGACCGACACCACCAGCCAAATCCGCTCGCATAAAATCAAGCCCGGCCAATACAACGCTGTCCGCCTCAATAGCCTGACGATCACCATGCGCGACGATATGAAGGGTACTGTGATGACGAAGTCGGGTGTCATGAAGGGCACCGAGACGAAACTCGAAGACAACGCCACTCAGCTAGCCGTTACGAAACGCTAAGTCACCCGGGTTGCGCGCGCGCTGTCCGGGGCCCGTAGACCTTCTCAAGCAGATTCTCGCTCCAGAATCCCATCCCACTACCGGCATAGAGCACTTTGCCTTCTCCAAACGCGCAGATTTCTTGCGCGTGGCCTTTAGCAAAAGTGAGATCGTGAGTCGACACCAGAGCGTGGCCCGCGGTGCAAGACCGCGCTAGGGCTTCCCAAAAAGCCTCTCTACCCTCGGGGTCGAGATGGTTTGTGGGTTCATCCAGAAGCAGAACCTTAGGCCGTTGCAAAAGCGCGCGTGCGAGAAAGGCCCGTTGGCGCTCTCCGGAACTGAGGGCTCCGAGTGGCCGGTTCCGCAAATCCGCTAGTTCCATTTCTTCGAGCACACGAGAGCGCGCTTCTTTTTGTTCCGCGGACAGGCGCTTGAACCACCCCAGCGTGGGCAGAAAGGCGAGGGCCAGAGCATCTTCCAATCGCAGGTGCGGCGGGTAGGCCGCTTCTTGGGGGACGTACGCGACGCCGTCGGTATCGCTGTGTGATCGCCCCAAGAGCGTCAGAGTGCCTGAACGCAATTGAACACCTTCGCGCACCAAAGCTTTAAGCAGGGTGGATTTCCCCGCGCCGTTGCGGCCGAGCAGCGCGCAGATTCCTGTGCCTTCGAGTTTGAAATCGAGCGGAGGAAGGGACTCGCCTCCCGGGTAAGCGA